>JAKJGD010000129.1 GCA_022704585.1 Spirochaetota bacterium
GCCCAGGTTGTGAAAATTCATCGCCACGGTGAGCGGTTCGGCCTTGTTTGACTGGTTGAAGGCCGAGAGCGGCATCATCCCGGTGAGGATCGCCGCCACTATGATATAGATGATCGTGCATATGATGAGCGAGCCAATGATGCCGATCGGCAGGTCCCGGCGCGGGTTGCGCGTCTCTTCCGCCACGGTTGATACCGCGTCGAAACCGATATAGGCGAAAAATACGATCGCCGCGCCCGCCTGTACCCCCTTCCAGCCGTTAGGTATGAATGGCGTCCAGTTGTCCGGGGTCACGTAAAAGCTGCCGACGAGCACGAAAAATGCCAGCACGATGAGCTTGAGGAGCACCATGATGCCGTTGAAGCGCGCCGATTCCTTGATACCCCGGTAGAGGACATATGTGACCAACGCGACGATCATCATCGCCGGCAGGTTGAAGATTACCGGCACCCCGAATACGCGGGGCGCGTGTGAAATGGCCGCGTGCGCGCTGCCCAAACCGGCCATGACGTCCTGGAGCGTTTTACCGCCGGCCAGCTGCTCCCGGACGAGGACGCAGGCGCTGCCGAACATTTCCGTGATACGGGTATCCGGCAGGCCGCTCAGCATGGCCTGCGCTGCGTTGAACATGCTCTCGCCGTGAAGCGCTGTGCGATAATCGGTAACGAGCCATGCCGGCAGGTTCACGCCGAACCCGCGCAGCAGCTCCTTGAAATAGCCGGACCAGGAAATGGCTATGGCCACGTTGCCGATGGCGTATTCGATGATCAGGTCCCAGCCGATGATCCACGCCACGAACTCGCCCATGGTCAGGTACGCGTACGTGTACGCCGAGCCGGAAACCGGGACCATGGAGGAAAGCTCGGCGTAACAGAGCGCCGTGAATCCGCATGCCACTCCGGTGACAACGAAGGAGAGGATGATCGCGGGCCCCGCACCAGGCCGGGCGGCGTCGCCAACCGCCGCGGTGCCCACGGTGGCGAATATGCCGGCGCCGATGATACCGCCGATCCCCAGGAGCACCAGGTCTTTCGCCGTGAGAACGCGCCTGAGCCCGCGGGTATCGTCGCGCGTTTCGGCAAGCATGTCACCGATGTTCTTTCTTCTCAGGAGCTGCTTGAATAGATGCATATGTTAGTGTTTACGGCCCGGAACAGGAATGGTTCATCGACGTTTACTCATGTTGATTGAACGAGGCGTTTCACGTCAATTATTATTTCGACGGGTCAGCCCAATGGAATCGTAATGTAAACCGTCCCGCCGACCGTGGTGCGTTGCGCCGCAAAGGGGGTCTTTTCGGTCAGGCGGAGCATCTTCCCGTTCTCGCGCATCACGGTAAACGTCATCTCCAGTATCCCCTCGTGTATGCCGATAGAAACGAGATAATCTATTATGATCGTGCCCACACCGCGGTCCTGGTAATCGTCCCTGACGACAAGCGAGATCTCGGCCGTATGCTTTTTCAGATCGACCACGTACTGTCCGATGCCGATGACCGTTTCCGGACCGTCATCGTCGAGGAGCACCAGTATGATCAGCTCTTTTGAATAATCAATCGCGCAGTACCGCTCCAGCGTTTTCTGCGGAACATATTCAATATCGGCGAAGAAACGGGTGTACAGGCTCTTGTCAGAGAGAGAGTAAAAGAACTTGCGGAGGTTTTCCAGGTCGCTCATCTTCACCGGGCGGAGGAACACGTTGAGCCCGCTTGCCGTCTTGCGGTATGCCTCCAGGCGGGCGCGGTACTCGCCGGCCTCTCCCTCGATGAATTCGTGGTCGGCCGCGATGAGCCCCAGCCTCCGCGCCTCGTCATGGAGCCATTTCCTGAACTTCGGGTGCGCGATCGTGATGAGCGAGAGCGCGCGCTCTCTCAAGTTCTTGCCGTGGAGATACGCGATGCCATACTCGGTCACAACGTACCTGACGTCGCCCCGCCCCAGCGTGGCGCTTGCCCCGGTGTCAAGCACCGGCACGATGCGCGACCGCATGCCGTCGTTTGAAGTCGAACGCATGGTGAGAATTGTCTTTCCGCCCGGAGCCAGGGCGGCCCCCCGCATGAAGTCCACATGCCCGCCGATCCCGCTGTAGAGGCTCGTTCCCAGGGATTCGGCTGTTGACTGTCCGGACAGGTCGATCTGCAGGGCCGTATTTATGGCCGTTATGTTTTCCTGCCTACCGATGACCATGGGGCTGTTCGTATAGTCGATCGGCCTGAACTCGATGCTGTCATTGTTGTCGATGAAGGCATAGGTATCCGCGCTTCCCATGCAGAACGAAGCGACCGACTTCCCGCGATCGAGGCTTTTTTTCGCGTTCGTGACGACCCCGGCCCGCATCAGGTCCACGATGCCGTCGCCGAGCAGCTCCGTGTGTATGCCGAGGTCCTTCTTGTCCTTCAGGCTCGCGATGACCGAGTTCGGTATGGCGCCGTACCCGACCTGGAGCGTGTCCCCGTCGCGCACGATCCGTGCCACGTACCGCCCGATCTCGCCGGATATAACGTCGGCGGGCGGCGCATCGTATACGAGCAGCGGCTCGTCATGGTGAACGAGAAAGTCAATCATATCTGCGCCGATCAGCGATTCGCCGTACACGCAGGGCATGTTCGCGTTCACCTGCGCGACGACCAGGTCGGCGCACTCCACCGCCGCCTTCACGATGTCCACGCTGACGCCCAGGCTCATGTTCCCGTCACTGTCCGGGAGAGATACCTGCACCAGCGCGACGTCCGGATGTATCCTCCTCTGGCGGAACAGCAGCGGTATCTCCGAAAGGTACGCGGGCGTGTAGTCTCCCAGGCCGCGGCGGACCGTTTCACGCGAGCTGTCGCTTATGAAAAAGGAGTTGTGGCGAAAATTCTCGGCAAACCTCTTTTCGGCGTACGGCGCGACGCCGAGCGTCCACACATGTATTATCTGCGATCCGTAAATGCGGTGCGTCTTCGAATCCACGTAGGAAACAAGCGACTTCATTAGAAATTGCGGCTCTCCGCAGGAGGAGCCGATGAAAATGCTGCTGCCGCGGTGTATCCGCCCGAAGATATCGTCAGTCGGGATGAATTTTTCCGGGTACTTTTCTCTCAATGAATCGAGATGCCGTATGTCCTGTCGTTTCATGGATGGAGCGCCTGGTATTGTTCAGTGTTGATCGTGTTTCTAAGCGCCCGGCAGCGACGTGTCAAGATATAAATAGACGATACGGAGCGGCATCCCCGCGCCGGCCTCAGGCTGAACGGCCATGCGCCATGCTCCGCGAGTATTTCCACATCAGGCTCAGGAGCTTGAATATATGCTCGAAATTGGGTATGACGGGGATCCGGTAATCCTTCGCTATCGCCGAGTGCTCCAGGATGGTCTGCCCGCCGAAAAAGTGCACAAGTACGGGCATCTCCGGGTGCCGCTGGCGCATCCTGCTGACGTTGTCCCAGTTGAAGGCTGCAAACGGCGAGCTTATCGACATGAGCACGATCGCGTCGAACAGGCCCGAATCCATGAAAAGCTCCAGTATCCGGTTGAAGCTCTCTTGCGGTCCCATCTTTTCGACCGATGCCCAGGTATCGATCGGGTTGCGTATGGGCGCCCAGTCGGGGAAATACTCCCGCAGCTTCGTCACCATGCCTTCCGTCAGGTCCGGGAGCTCGAGCCCGTACTTTTCCGCGAAATCCGACGACAGGACGCAGCCCGAGCCGGAGACCGAGATGACGCCGATTTTGTTGGAGCGGAGCACCGGGTACTGGCACACGATCGACAGCGCCTCGAAAAGCTCCTCGTAGGTCTCCACCATGATCATGCCGAACTGACGCGCCACGGCTTCGACGATAGCGAAGCTGCCGGCCATGGAGCCGGTGTGCGACGAAACGGCGATCTTGCCCTTCTCGCTCTTGCCCGCTTTTAAGAGCACGATGGGCTTGCGCCAGCGGTCGCGGTTGAGCGCAAGAAGTGACTTGAAGCGCTCCCCGTCCCGGATGTCCTCCAGGTACATGCCGATCGCGTGGGTCTTCCCGTCCGAGAGATAGTACTCGAGTATGTCGCATTCGTTCACATCCAGCTTGTTCCCGATGGCGGCTATGTTCGAAACGCCGAACGGCTGGCCGTGGCCCGCGGTGCTGAAAAACCATTCGACGAACCCGGTCACGAAGAGCCCGGATTGGCCGACAATGGAAACGTTCCGTTCGCGTGTCTCCAGGAACTCGCTGTAAAACTTGATGGGCGTGCAGTAGCGAAGGTCCGGCACGTTGAAGCCGATGGAGTTGGGCCCCACGACCCGGATATCCTTCCCCCGTATCAGCTCCTTCATCTCCCGCGCGAACGATTGCGCCTCCCTGTCATCGTTCGAGAGGCTCCCCGATTCAATGAGTATGCCGCGCACGTTATGGGCGATGCATGCCCGGAGGACCGGCATGACTTCAGTGACCGGGACCACGACAACGGCAAGGTCGATCCTTCCGGTCCCGCTCGCGTTGACGGGCAGGTCCTCCAGCCGGCGGTAGCATCGTACCCCGTCTATCTCTGATTTTCGCGGATGCACGACAAACAGGTCCGGGTAGCCGTTGCGCTCCATGTACTGCTTGAAGTTCTGCAAGACCTGAAAGCCGCCTTTCGCGGGATTATCGCTTGCGCCAAACAGGACTATGGAACGGGGATGAAAGAATCTATTCATTGAAAAGCACTCCTGGACCGTGTGACACTGAAATAATTGCTTTTGTGCGGCATGTATTCGTACTGAACAAACATGATGATTGTGTCAATAATTATTTTCCAGTGTCACTTGCGGGAAACGATGTAAAGAGTGTTCTTCGGAGAATGCTTCCCGCACTACCGATGTCACGACGCAGGCACAGGAGTTTACGGACCGCGCCTGTTACCGCGCGATGAGCACCACGGTGCTGCGGGGATTTGCGATATAGCGGTCGGGCGGGTGAATCGCGACCTCTTCGCCCGGCCCGCAGAAATCGCTCCCGGCGGGCAGGCTGGTGTCCACGACCCTCTTCCAGGGTGCGGCGGCCCCGGGCGGCAGCAGCACCTCCCGCGGCGAATAATCCGCATTTATTATAACAAACAGGGCATAATCGCCAAGCTCCGATTTCACCTCGCCGCCATCCAGCAGATAGCAGATGAGATGCGCATCCGGATAATCCCAGGCCGGCCGGTCAAGGTTGAGCCCGTACCAGGATATGTCCGGCATCCCGTCCGAATCCGCATCCGAGCCGGTCAGGAATTTACGGCACCTGAGGATGGCGTGTCGTTTCCGAAAGGCAATCGCCTTGCGGACAAATTCCTGCATGTCCCGGTTCCGGGCCGCACGGTCCCAGTCGAACCAGCTTATCGCATTGTCCTGGCAGTAGGCGTTGTTGTTGCCGTTCTGCGTGCGCAGGAACTCGTCCCCGCCCAGGATCATCGGCGTGCCCTGCGCGAAGAGCAGCATGGAGAAAAAGTTCTTCGCCTGGCGCGACCTGAGCGACAGCACCTCCGGGTCGGTCGAATCGCCCTCCCACCCGCAGTTCCAGGAGCTGTTGTCGTTGGACCCGTCCGTGTTGTTCTCGAGGTTGGCCTCGTTGTGCTTGCCGTTGTAGGAGACCAGGTCGTTCAGCGTGAACCCGTCGTGGCAGGTCACGAAGTTGATCGAGTTGTACGGCGTCCTGCCGTCGTCCGCGTACTGGTCGGCCGAGCCGGTGAGCCGCCACCCCAGGTCGCGGAGCTGCCCCGGGTCGCCCTTGCAGAAGCGCCGCACCGTATCGCGGAACCTCCCGTTCCACTCCGACCAGTCGACCGGGAAATTGCCGGCCTGGTAGGTGGAGATGTCCCAGGGCTCGGCGATGAGCTTGACCCGGTGGAGGACGGGGTCCTGGGAGATCGCGTCGAAGAACGAGGCCCCGGCGCGGAAAGAGCCCTCCTCCCGTCCGAGCACGGAAGCGAGGTCGAACCGGAACCCGTCCACGTGCATCACCTCGGCCCAGTAGCGGAGCGAATCGAGCACGAGGCGTATGACCGGCGCCGCCGCGAGGTTCATGCTGTTGCCGCAGCCCGTGTAATTCATGTAGTAGCGCCGGGGCGCGTCCCGCGGGCCGGTCAGCAGATAGTAGCTGCGGTTATCGATCCCCCTGAAGCATACCGTTGGCCCGAGCTCGTTCCCCTCTGCGGAATGGTTGAACACGACGTCCAGTATGACCTCGATCCCGGCCCGGTGCAGCTCCCGCACCATGGTCTTGAATTCGCGCACCTGGCATCCCGGCGATGTCCCGGTCCCGTACGAGGATTCCGGGGCGAAAAAGCCGATGGTGTTGTACCCCCAGTAATTGGTCAGGCCCCTGTCTGACAGGAAATCCTCCACGCAGTACTCGTGCACCGGGAGCAGCTCGACCGCGTTCACCCCGAGCTTCCGCAGATGATCGATCTTTTCAGTGAAACCGGTATAGGTGCCGGGGCGCTTCACGCCCGACGAGGGATGGGCCGTAAAGCCCT
>JAKJGD010000130.1 GCA_022704585.1 Spirochaetota bacterium
GATGGGGCCCATGACCAGGAATACCGTGGCCGTTACCATGATGAACCTGTCGTGCGGACCGGCCTGGTCCGCGACCGGGATGATAAGATAGAGTAAATTTCCATATGCGAAGAACAGGGTGACGAAGAGTATTATGAGGACGCATGTTCGTACCCGGGCGGGCGACTCGCCGAAATCAATAGCGTACATCTTTCCTATCAGGAGCGGCAGGAAATATATCGCACAGGCGAGGAAGATCTGAATGAACGGGACCCCGCAGGGCCGGAACGCGGCTATCCGGTCGAAATAATACTCCAGGAGCAGGGGAAAAAGGATGAGCGCGGCGTCATATGCCAGTTCGTTCAGCTTGAGCCCTTTTTTTACCATCATGCCTTCCCTCGCGTGTAACACCCGGCCCCCGGCACCATCATATGAATGTTTGGGCCCGAATTTACTATTTGACGATCGGCAGGTCAAGATGTTATTGTTCCCGCGCCAGCAGAGCGCGGGCCCGCGTATTGCCGGCGGGCCGGATATACCACCAGGAGAAAAACGGATGACCCACAGGATGCTGCATGTAAAGGCTTTGATCATGGCGGCGGTCATTGCTGCGGCACCCCTCGCGCTGGACGCCGCGGACCGCGGGGCGCGGAGCTACGGCCCCGCTACCCTTGAGTACCGCTTGGGCGTCCCCTTCCTGAAGCTGTCCGGCAGCTACTATGACATGGGCTTCCAGTACGGCACGCTCATGAAGGACGAGGTCAAGACAGCCTACTCCGACATGGACCGGTCGGTGAAGGCGTTTTTCAGCATGGTCCCGCCGATCCTGCGGCCCCTGGCGCGGCTCGTGTACAACCACGTGGCGTCGAAAAAAGGGAAAACGATCCCCCGGGACTACCGGGATGAGCTGCGCGGCTTTGCCGACGCCACCGGCCTCGAGTATGATTACATCATCCGGACCCTGTTCATCTCCGACATTGTGGGGAGCCTGGGCTGCACCTCGGGCATAGCCACGGGCGGCGGTACGGTCATTCACGGCCGCAACCTCGATTTTCCTCCCACGACACTGGGCCGCTATCCCCTTGTGGTGGATTACCGGCCCGCAGGGAAGCGCGGGTACACGCTCGTCGGCATCGTCGGCTACCTGCCGGCCCTGAGCGGCATGAACGAGGCGGGTATCTCGATCACGCTCAACCTGAGCTTCATGGCGGAGGACTACAAAAAGCCGGTCATGCCGGTGGGATACAAGATCAGGGACCTCCTCGGGTCGGCCGCGAGCCTGGAGGAGGTCGATGCCCTGATGAAGGGTTACGCGAGCGACCAGGGCTGGTTCTTCACCGTAGCCAGCGCCCCGGACAAAAGCGGCGTCATTTACAACATCGCCGGCGGCGAGATCAGGAAAAGCCCCCTGTCCGGGGCCGGCGTGTTCGTGGAAAACCGGTTCCTCTTCGAGGACATGAACATGAAATACAAGACGCTCGAGGACTCGGGCGGGGACTACAACGTGAACAGGACGGAAACGGTCGGTGAGAGGCTTCCCCTGGTCAGGAGCGTAGACGACATGACGGCGCTGCTGCGCAGCACCGACTATTACGGCTACCGGGACATTAGCGGGAAGTTCACCGTCAACAACTACGAGACCGTGCAGTCAATGGTGCTCGTCCCGGCGACGGGCGACATCTATTTTTCCTCCGCGCCGATGTATGCGGGGCTTTCCCGCTGGCTCAGGTACAACCGGAAGACCGGGGCCGTCTCGGTCTATCGCGAAGCGGACCCCCGGATGGGGGGTGACGAGATGCGCGGCATGATCGCCTGGGCGGACCTGCTCTACGCGGACCCGAAGAAGGCGCTGGGCGAGCTCAAGGCTGCCGGGAGCGCGGGCCCGTTCCAGCTCGCCATGGCCTACCGGCTCTGGCAGTTTGACCCGGACCTCATCGACCTTGCCGGTCTCATCCCCTCCATGGACCGGGCCATCGAAAAACTTCCGGATGACGCGACGTTCCTCCTGATGAAGGGAGACGCACTCCTGTCCGCGAAAAAATATGGCGAGGCGGCGGCCGTTCTCGAGCAGGGACTGAAGTCAGGGATCGCGGCGCCAGGCGATATCATGATGCTGAACGCCGTGCTGGCGAAAACCTACCATAAAACGGGAAACAAAAAACAGGCCGCGCTGCACGCGGACACGGCCCTCTCGATGCTGACCCGCTACCGGCTGAAAGGCGAACAGAAAAAGCTCAAGCGGCAGCTCGAGCGGATCAGGTAAGGCCCGGCCCGCACCGGCGCGGCGCTCGCGCCGGTGTTTTCCCGCGAGAGCTCCTTCCTGACGCAACAAGGCCAGGGCGGCAAAGCCCCGGCCTTTTGATGTCACGCCCGATCCGGGACCGGCTTTCCCGGCCGGTCAGGTCGTTCAGAACCCGCGCTTCTGCAGATCCTTCGCAACGCCGACATAGAAATCGGGAGCGTTGAACCCCGGTGTGATCCCGAACAGGTGGCCGATTTCCATGAAATGGTCAAGGCCGCCGCACCACCATGATCCGGTCAGCTCGCCGCGGAAATTTCCCCACTTCGCGCTGTTGACGGAAACCATGCAGTCATTGGGCCCGTCAATCGAGCTGATGTACAGGTTGAGCGGCGTCGATACGATCGCCGTGGGGGTGAAGGTCTTGATCCTTCCCGCGTAGCTCTGGTAGTAGATCCCGGCAACGTCTTTCACGTTGGGATTGAAGGTATTCGCCATGAATCTGGTCGAGAGGTTGATGATCGCGGCCTCGGCATTGGGGCTCTCATTCTTAAAGAAAACCTTATAGAAAAGATTTACAATGCCCGCGACAATGTCGCGGCTCGCGCCGGACGGCAGGATCCCGAGGACGGCGTCGGCAACCGGCGATCCCCGGTGTACGCCCGAGATGCTGGTTATGGAGGCCACCAGGTCCGCGCCCCTTACCACCCTGCCGTTTACCACGGCCGAGATGTTCGAAACGAGGTACCGGGCATCCAGCGCGCCCTGGGAATGCGCCACGATGTTGAACTTTGTATAGGAAGGATGTGTCGCTTTAATATAGAGAAGCTCGTTGAACACTTCCTGCGCGCGGCTCGCGGTGCTGTTGAAGCAGTCCTGCTTCGTTACATATACGGTATAGCCCTCGTCCTCCAGGGCGCTTTTGACGCCGTAGAAGTAGTCGACGCCGAGAATGTTTATATCGCTCATTGCTATGCCGTGAATGAGAACAACGGGATAGCGGGTCGGCACGCTGGAGGAGCTTCCCCCGGCAAACGCGGCAGAGGTAATGAGCATCAACCCGATCATTATGGCGAACATCTTTTTCATAACATCCTCCTTGAATACCGTTTGTAGCGACCGGCGTTTAAAAACCATCCAGCCGGTATGTAACATATATAACATAAAAACCGTCCGGTTGTCTTGCCAAGGGGAGATCGATCTTAAAATGTCGCGGGATTACTCTTTTACAGATCCGGAAGCGGCCGAAGCCCGGGTGCAAAAACAAGCACGATCTTTTTTTGGCGAGTGCATGCGTATCGCGGTACAGAGCGGGTAAAAAGAGGCGAGAACCGGGTTAACGAAGATTCGTTACTTCCTGTTTTGCTTCCGGTATTTCTCCGCGGTCATGCCGAAATACCTGGGGAACACGCGGTTAAAGGTCCGCAGGCTGTCAAACCCTACCGCGAAAGCGATGTTTATGATGGTATCGTCGGTTTCGATGAGCTTTGCCGCCGCGTCCCTGACCCTCAACTCGTTGATATAGTCTCCGAGCTTTTTACTGGTAAAGGACTTGAACAGCTTTCCCAGGCTGTCCGGATGCACATCCACGGTCGCGGCCAGCCCTTCCCGGGAAATGTCGAAGGTGTAGTTTTCATGGATATAGCTGACCACCTTCTGGATCTTCTCTTCCGCCATGTCCGAGATGACCGGATACGACCGTTTCGGGGACGCGCTCGATTCCTGGATGCGCTCGTTCAGCAGGGCGTTCTCGATGATGAAGTTTTCCAGGCTGGTATTGAGGTCGACGATCTCGTCCATGATCCTTGCGTACCGCGCCACCAGCACCAGCGCCGTGCCCACGTACAGGCCCGCGGCCGCGTAGGGGAACATCATGTACTGGAACCAGCTCCCGAGCACGTTCTGGTCCGTGTCGAGCACCTTCATTAAATAGAGCGCGCCGTCGTGCAGGGCGGCTATGACGACGATGATGCCAAAAAAGCTGAACTGTTTCGCGTACGGATGCTTCTTCCGGAGGGCGGAGATATGGCACGAGATATTGTACGGCCCGATAAGGTACGTGACCGCGATCATGATGACGGCGTTGACGCGCAGATTGGCAGTATCGACCAGCACCACCGAAAGCAGCACCACCACGGCAAGGTAGAGCCAGAGGACCGTCTCCACCCGCTTGCGCTTCAGGTCGTAGATGCGGTGAAGGAAGATCGGGTGCGCCACGTTCACCGCCGCCCACCCGATGCCCAGGACCCGGAACCTGTTCAGGAGGGACCCGTAGAGGTTCCAGTACGTGCACAGTTCGAGTACCATCACGAGGCCACAGAGGAGCTGGAGGCAATAGAACAGGTGGTCCTGCGCGTCCGGCCTCGTGATGAAGAAAAAGATCGAGATAAACAGGAGCGTGAACCCCATGGCAATGATGAAGTAGGACAGGTCGATGAGAAGAAAGGTGTCCCAGGCCTTGCCCGACTTCCATTCCGTTGCGCTCGTGATCGCCATGGTCCCGAGCACTTCGCAGAACAGGTAATAGGACACCCGTATGGCTATGACGTTGTCCGCGCCGTAACGGATGAAGTCCCCGCGCGCCGTGTAATTGCGCGGATGGTTCCACATGGAGTGCGCGTCCGGCGGGAACGAGCCCGTGGCGCCGACCATGGTCCCGTTCAGGTAGGTCTCGTCCGCGTTGCCGATCCTCCCGAGCTTCAGGCCCAGGGCCTTATCCTGAAGAGCGCCATCGATGCGGACCGTCTTCCGCAGCCAGACGACCCCCTCCGTCCTCGCCAGGCCGCCGGAGTGTGCGAGAATGTAGGGCATGATGCTCCCGGGCAGTGAGACCGTGTCCCACGACGCGTCGTTGTACTCCGGCGCCGCGAATCTCGCGTCATCGCCGATCATGACCTTCCACCCGCCCGCAAGGGATACGGGCGTATCCAGGGAGGCCACCGATACGGCGCCGGCCCCCGCTTCGGCCCGGGACCCGGGAACGCCGGCCACGAGGAGAATCATGACCGCGGCGGCAGAAAGTTTCATTATACTGGACGATTTCATGGACATGTCTCACCATCGGGATGTTTCCGGGTACCGGGCGCCCTGCTGACCGGAGGGGCGCCGCTCGGTCCCTGCTCGTGAATAATACATTCCGGGCCGCGGGGAAAAAGTCAATATCTATTCTGATGCTGACAGGCCGGATCAAAAATCAATATGCCGGCATGCTAAATCAGATCCTGCATAAAATGCTGGACAATGTCCGTAATTGATATAAACATATGACGATTTAAGAACCGTTCGCGCGCCCAACTTTCACGGTTCAGGCAGTCAGTTGCATGGTTTCATGCTGCTTTTCAGATAAACACCCGGGTCTGCATTTCACGCAAGGTCGATAGCCCATGAAAAAAGTCATGATGCTTTTTTTCCTGATTATTGTTGCTGCCGCTGCCGGCACTTCATTTTCATCCGAGTTGGATAAAGAGGAGATCATATCATTCTCAAGCAATATAACGATCCAACCGGAGGGCATCATATCGGTCACGGAGCGGATCAAGGTGTTTGCATTTAATCGAAAAATTGTGCATGGGATTTACAGGGACATCATCCTTGCCGGCAAGGACGGAAGCCACCCTGTCACCACGGCGCCATTCTTCATCAACAGCATTGTGTGCGACGGGGACAGAGCCGGCTATTTTACCAAGCGGATTGACAATGGAGTACGCATTTATATAGGGAATCAAAACAAACTGGTAGATATCGGCCTGCACGAATACGAGATATCATACACGATGGGAAGGCAGATCGGCTTCTTCACTGACCATGACGAGTTATACTGGAATGTAACGGGTAATTACTGGGAATTCCCCATGAAACATGTTGAATGCTCCATCAAACTTCCCCGCAATATAAAGTCCGCTGAGGTGAAAGGCCTGGCCTATTCCGGACCGGTCGGCTCGCAGGAGAAATCATACACATTCACCTATGATAACAAGGGAATTTTTCATTTTATCTGTACCCGCCCGCTGGACATCGGAGAAGGCTTCACGATTGCAATCGGTTTCCCCAAAGGCCACGTGGCGTTAACGGGACTGTTTGAAGAGTATTTGAATTTCGGCTTGCATGAAACCGGAACCATGGTTGCGCTGGGAGGACTTGTTTTCTTCTTTCTGTATAACTGCATTGTGTGGGCACTGGTCGGACGAGACCCGGCACGAAAGAAAATCGTCGATCAACCCG
>JAKJGD010000131.1 GCA_022704585.1 Spirochaetota bacterium
GGAGCCTGGTTCAGGGCGACCAGGTCCATCCCAACGTCGAGGGATACCGCCTCATGGCCGAGGCGATCATGGGATCGTTCTGAAACCGTGAGGCGTGATCGTCAGAACAGGCCGGCGCAGTGGAGCGCGAACATGACCGGCAGCACGATAAGTATGAACATCACCGTGTTTACCACGAAGAGGGAGGAGGCGAGGCGCGCGTCGAGGTCGAACAGGATGGCTGTCACGACCGAGTAGATCGCCGCGGGCATGAATGACTGTATCTGGATCACGGACTTGATGTCCCGGCCGATCGGCGCCCACTGCAGCGCCAGGAACGCGGCCGCGGGGACCAGGAGGAACTTTATCGCGGCCAGTGCAACATGCCCGCGCCTGAGGGCGATACCCTCCCGCAGGTCGTGGCTGAGACCCAGGGTCCAGTAGTAGAACACCACCGACAGCATCATCACAAGGTCCACCGGCGGGTCCAGCCGGGGCCGCGGTATCTCCGTGGCGAGAAGCAACAGCGCGGCAAGTGCCGCGAACAGCGGCATGTTCCGGTAAGAGAGGATGAAGTCCCGGGCCGAACGAAGGGTGAACTTCCCCGTGCCGGCCTGGGCGTAGGAAAAAATCACCAGGAAGGTGTAGGGCATGAAGTACATGATAAATATCGATGACAGGGCGAGCCCCGTCTCCTTCATGAACAGGTAGCAGATGAAGCCCCCCATGGTGAAGCCGTGGTTTGCCAGAGATGCGCTGATCAGGAAGGTCTTTCGCGCGGCTCCCTTAAGCCGGAGGAGAGGGAGCGACAGTTTCCCAAGGACAAAGCCCGCGATGACGATGCAGAGACCGGCGACCGGGAGGACCGCCATCTCGTGCCGGATCTGCAGGCCCCATATGCTCCAGAAAATGACCGGCGGCTCAAGGAGCATGAGGTTGACCCGAATGACCTTTTTCGACACGGCCGGCGGATCGTCCAACAGGGTCTTCATACGGTACCCCGCGATGAAGGGAACGATTATGAGAAATTGAAAAATGATGAATTTCACCGCGAGTGGCACGCTCTCTACCCCGTAATAATTCAGTATGTCCGTCACATGACCAGTAGCCCCAAATAAATTCCACGGGCAAGAATAATTTTTTACTGGATTATTATCTCAATTAATATATCGTAACTGTCTGACGGCACACCGTCATATCCGGAAAAACCATCGCCGCGGGGGTCTGCGCACATGCCCATTTTCGAGCTGAACAAGGAAATCGTGTTCCCGCCGGTGCGCCTTGCCGAGCCGAACGGCATACTTGCCGTGGGCGGCGACCTCTCACCCGATCGGCTGCTCATGGCCTACCGGAGCGGCATTTTCCCCTGGTATTCGGACGACGAACCTATCATCTGGTGGTCGCCTGACCCCCGCTTTGTGCTCTTCCCCGACGAGCTGTATATTTCCAGGACCATGCGCCAGGTCCTGAAAAGGAGGACCTTCGACATCACGCTCGACCGCGATTTCCGGGGCGTGATACGGGGCTGCCAGGGACCGCGGAAAAAGGAGCGCGGCACCTGGATCACGGAAGAAATGATGGAGGCATATATCAGGCTCCACGACCTGGGTTTTGCGCATTCCGCAGAGGCATGGCGGGACGGTGAGCTGGCCGGCGGCCTGTATGGCATATCACTGGGTCGCTGCTTTTTCGGGGAGTCGATGTTCACCCGCGCGAGCAACGCGTCAAAGGCGGCCTTCATTGTGCTGGTACGGAAACTGAACGAGCTCGGCTTTGTTATAATCGACAGCCAGGTCTACACGGGTCATCTCGAGTCGCTGGGAGCGCGCCACATACCGCGCGAGGAGTACATCGAACACGTTAACCGCGGTTTGACGTTTGATACGATCCGGGGCAGCTGGAAGGACCTGCTCGAGAGATCCATCTGATAGGTCCGCAAGCGCTTGCGGACCTATCGGTAATTCTCGTATGGCATCAGATCTTTCCCGCCTGCACCGAGCCGATTATCTTCATGAATTGCGTCTTAAATGACGGGTAACGGTCCCGCGCTGTCGTGCCGGTGATCAGGACGGCGAATCCGTCCTTTGAGAGGGCGCAGGTCTGGAATACGTTCCGCTTCCTGTCGCTGGACAGGATCATCAGGCAATCAAGATCGTTGGTTTTCTGCCACTGTTTTTCCACCAGGTTGCACCCGGCCTTCTGCAGCCATTCTTCGGCTGTTTCCTTTGCATCGCGATTTTCCAGCGGCAGCCTGACGAGCTGGATCGACGATACGCCGTCGTCATTATGAAAAGACCTGACGATGCCCTGGAAACGCTCCGTATCACCAATCTCCTGCTCGTCCCATCCACGGGGGATCGAGATGGACAGCCCCGGTTCATCGAGGACGATGACGGTTCGTTCTTCAGATGATGATTTCGCGCTTTCGCCGGCCGCCTTGCCCCGGGCCCGGGTGCCGCGATCGAGGATGAGGGAAAGTTTGAGGGCGGCGTTCCTGTCGATCTCCGTGAAATTGGATTCATTCATGATCCACGCGTCGATCCGCATCCGCACCGGGGCGTCGAGGCGACGTTCCAGCGAGGATATCTCCTCCCGGGACAGGATGTCGCGAACCGAAACGCCGCGCTTGCGGTAGAAACCGACCAGGGTCTTGAAACGGGAAAGGGCTGTGAGCGCCTCCGTGCGCAGATAACGCTTCGAATCATGTTCGCTCCGTATGCGGCCCGTGTCAAAATCAGGTATGGACGGGATCAGCGACGCGGCCTTAACTGACTGCTCGAGCCCGGGCGATCTCGCCCCGGAACGGGCCTGGCCTGTAAATGCGTCGAAACAGTCGCTGTAGCGCTCGAACGCGCCGGCTGCATAGGAGTAACTGGCGCTCAGGGAAACGCATTCTTCAGCGTACCGGAAGTGAGCGTCTATGTCCTCCTGCGCTATCTTTTCATTTAGTCCCTCGCGCGTCTGTTTCTCGTTGCCTGAAGCAGCAGCTGCTTCTCTCAGGAAGCGACTGCGGAAAGCGCCCATTGTCCCTTTCAGCGTCCGGACGGCGGCGTTGTGTTCGGCTGCGAGCTCCTTCATGATCAGTCCGTCCTGCCGTGTCAGGAAGGGCCGGTGCAGAGCACCGGGTGAGGGCGCCGCTCCCGCGAAAGAGAACAGGGCGCCGGTCCTTTCGTACGCTTTGGAAAAGCGTTTCGCTACGTCCGGGTCATGAACGCCGGTGAGGCGCGAGCATTCCGAAAGATATTCGCGGTCCCGCCGCATGCGGTACCTGGAAAGGGTGACGATCTCGCCGCTCCCGGTTTTTCTTGACGATGATACGAGGGAAACGAGCGCTACCGACTTTCTCCCGCATTCGTCGAGAATGGATATGACGCTTTCGAACGCGCTCTTCGCTTTCCGGAATTCATTCTCGTTGGAGGCTGCCGGTGTCCCCGCGCCGGCTCTCCGGCGCAGCTTCTCCTCTTCGCGGAAAAAAAGCTGTTTCGTCACGCCCGTATGGCGGGCAATGACAGTATCGAACTTTTTTTTCAGGTCGTCGAAGAACTGCCGGTCTTCCCTGCCGCTTACCGACAGGGCCAGCGCTTTCCTTATTTTATGCAGGTCATCGAGCGCCGACCGGTAGCCCGTAACCGGCGGAATCTCCAATGTAAAGCCTGATGCCGGCTTCGCGTCCCCGCTTTTTTTCGGGACCGCGACGTCGCGAAAAGCCTTATACAGCGATCCGGAAAAAATTGCTTCAAGCACGTCAGGATTTTTGTGCATGGTGCGGACCTGGTCCAGCGGGGCATCATTCCCGGGCAGGAGCGCGATGATCGAAGCGCAGGAGGACAGGTCTTTCTCCAGGCCTGACCGTATATTCTTCCAGGTGCGGGATTTTTCAAGGATGGAGCGGTCGCCCGCCGGGGACTGCACCGCGTAGCCGCTGATAATGTTCTGCGCGGTTCGCGAGACAAGCGCGCGCAACTCGGGATAATTGGCCCGGTTATTTCTTGCAGCCATGTCGCGGATAACTGCGTCCATGACGGCCCGGCGGGTCTGCCCGAGGAAGCGGGGCCCGTCTTCCATGATGCGGCCCAGCCCGAGCTCTATGGCGATGTTTTTCCAGTCGTCGGGACTGATGTCATATTTCATGGTTGCCTCAACAAAACTGTCCAGCTCTGCGCCGTCCCGGGCAAATGTCCCGGCAGTGATCTCCCTGAGAGCGGTCTTCACCGCGGCGCGCACCGTTTCGTCCACTGGTGCGCTTTCAGCTTCGATCACCATGAGCTCGAGCTGTTTCAGGGCGCAGAGCGGCGGGACATTGCGGTCGGCCTCAACTGCTATATCGGCCCCGGACATGGCGCGGGTTTCGTGTGTCAGGGAGCCGTCGTTTTTCATGTCGCCCTCGAGAACGGCGATGAGGCCCCGCGCTCGCCGGATCTCTCCGTCGATCAGGGCCGCGATCTGCCGGTCTGCCGTCGGGCTGCTTTCAAACCGCTCCTTTTCGGCGGCGAGCCTGTCGAGGCGCGCGTTCCACCACTGGAGGCGCGACTTTGTGAAGCCGAAGGAGTTAACGAACATAGCCATTACAAGCAGTACGGTTATTATAGCATATCGTTGGTTCATGGAACGGCTCCGGGATAGAACTGGATTGCGACTGTTTTGCTTCACCAGTGATCGCGCAAAAAGAAGAAATATGTCGCTATATGCATTATCGTACTTTATTGAGATTCTTGAAAATAAAATTAGGAGCCCTGTTCAGCTCTTTTTATTGTTGAAAAGAGCGTTTGCATGCCGTATATTGGTTTGCCGGCTCAGGCAGGCTCCGCACAAGTGGGGCCCATTGTGTCCCAATGGCCTTTACTGAAAACAGGGCTTTATCTATATGGTTACAGTAATAAATTCAGATGACAGGTGGGGGTGTATCATGAAAATGCTTGTTCTAATTCTGGCACTGTTGTTCCCGCTGGCAGTATTCGCTGATAGTAACAATGATTTAATAAAAGCATCAGAGAAAGGAGACAAGGCCGCTGTAGTATCCCTTCTTGCCGGGGGTGCAAATGTAAACGCGAAGGATGGTACCGGCCTCACGCCTGTGATGTGGGCGTCCTTTAAGGGCCATACAGATATTGTAAAATTCTTGATCGAAAAAGGCGCCAATGTGAACGAGAAACCATATGACGGCCACACGGCCCTGATGATGGCTTCAGTAAATGACTTTAAAGATATTGTAAAACTTTTGCTTGAAAAAGGCGCAGACGTTAATGCGAAGGATCAGAGAGGAAGGACAGCCCTGATATATGCTTCAGAACAGGGCAAAACCGATATAGTAAAACTTCTGCTCGAGAAACGAGCTGATGTAAATGCAAAGGATGGGAAAGGTTTCACTGCACTGGGTCTTGCTTCGTACTATCAGCATTCGGAGATAATCACTTTGCTGAAAGCGGCCGGTGCCAGTGAATAGACGCTTGTGAACCACGCTTTGACAGGCTTGTCCTGAGCAAGTTCTGATATGTGGCGTTGTATTTTTTTTCCGCTTATTTCCTTTTTAGAAGCTCAAGCGGCATCTAGCTCATGAAATCCTTCTGGATGTACATCGGCATTGTAACGATCGTTTTTTTTAGACTTTACTTATTGATGTTTATTCCACTGGGGCTAATGGGTTTATTTAAGTCTCTTTCTCGTCAATAATAGCTGTTAAAAGGGTTTGGCCTGAAACAACGGGTGTGTCAGAAATAACAGGTCAAGCTCAGCGTGTTGAGCGAGAAAGAAACATCGACATCGCCTTTTTCTTTAATGGTCTTTTTCTGATGAAGGACCGGGATCAGGATTCCCCACGCGCACCCGATTGCCGCGCCGACCAGGGTATCGCTCCAGAAATGCTCTCCCGCGAGGGGCCGGGCAATCGAAACCACGCTGGAGGCCGCCATGGAGATTACCCATACAGCCGGCACCCATTTGCTTTTCGGGTACCTGTTCATGAATATATATGAGAACGCGGTCGTGACGGCGAAGCAGGACCCGGCATGGCCGGAGTAAAACGACCGCCAGTCCCACGACGAGTTGTTTGCCTGCTTGTACCAGTTTGCCGCCCGATACATGTACGGCCTGGGCCGGGGCATGGAGCCGGCCACAATCTGGTTCAGCATCGCGGACATCGCGAGCGACTCGCCCACGATAAGAAAATCCTCCAGTACCCCGTGCCAGCCGAATTGGGGAAGCTCGATCAGGCTGAGGCAGAGCGTCGCTGCCGGTATGACGATGGTGCCGACATGCCCCGCCGTACCCCACCCCGGATAGTGGTAGCCGATCACGGATCGGTCCATCGCGTTGACGCTGCTCGAGTTAAGCTTGGATATGTGAGCGCGTGGGAGATTGCCTTCCAGGTAGCGCACTGACACGGCCACAAGGGTCGAAATGAAGGTGACCGGTATGT
>JAKJGD010000132.1 GCA_022704585.1 Spirochaetota bacterium
AAGAACCAATAGGTTGAAAGGGGGCTAAAAGTCAAGAAGAATGTGATTACTTGTTAGTCAAATCGATGGCAATCTTGGCGGCGCCGAATGCCGGTACCTTGCTCGGCTCCTGCACGGGCAGAAGCTGAAAATGCCCTTTGAAGCCCTTGAGAGCGCGCTCATTCACGACCTGCTTGACAACCGGTAGTATGAATTTATGCGCCCTCGAGACGCCACCGCCGACCAGGATTGCTTCAGGGTTGAAAATGTTCACGAGATTGGCAATGCCGACGCCGACGAATTCCGCGTATTCTTCGAGTATGATAAGCGCCGCCGCGTCCTTGTTCATGGCCTCCTCGAATATGAGGAGAGGGGTGAGGGGTTCCTGCTTCGTGCGTGCCAGTATGGCGGAGCCCTTATGTTTTTTCAGGTGGGTTCCGGCGTTATCTACCATGGCCGTGCCGGACGCATACCGCTCCCAGCAACCGCGGTTCCCGCAGGGGCATGCCCGCCCGTTGAACTCGATGGACATGTGCCCGACTTCCATCGCATTACCGGACTGTCCCGGGTATATCTTGTTGTCTATGACAGCTCCGCCGCCGATGCCGGTCCCCAGCGTGACCATGATCCAGTTGCGGAACCTGCTGACGTTCTCTTTCCACCAGGCGCCTGCGAGCGCGACAGTGGCGTCGTTTTCAAGGTAGACCCTGGCGCCGGTCAGGCTTTCGATGTTCTTGACTATCGGATGATTGTTGAATGACGGTATGTTTGGCGCTTTGAGGATGGTGCCCTTTTCCTTGTCGATGGGCCCCGGGGATCCTATGCCGATTGCTTTGATGTCAATTTTCGATACCGTAGCAGAGGTTGCAAGCGTCTCAATGAGCCTGCCTATGCCCTCGTCGATATCTTTAGCGGTTTTTGGCGTCTCTATCTCTTTGAAGCTGAGCTCGTTTCCCGAGTGATCAGTCAGCACTCCCTTTATTCTGGTTCCGCCAATGTCAATGCCTGCAAACATCATTTCCTCTCTCTGTACTGCCGGGTGCCAGGGCTCCCGGGTGTCAGAATAATATGCGATTCTTGCATCGCCGATCATGATCAAGTAACGAACAGCACTATTAACAAAAAAATTTATCCTGAATTAGTAAAGTATTTTTTCAGGATCTGCTAGTTTTTAAGTCTCCATGCTTCAGGTCGGATTATCGGCGGTGCCTGATAAGTGTCCGGCCCGGAGTTGCGTTATGAAAGTGAGTATACTTCATGGAACTTGTCGGCCAGGTAACGCATAAATGGCCCGACCTGTATTCCGCCGCCGGTTATGTTTTTAACCAGCTCGGCTGATGTATAACGGGATCCGTGGCGGTGCACGTTCTCCCGAAGCCATTCGAGGAGCGCGATGAAATTGCCCTTTTTGATGTCTCCGGGGATCGATGGGCACGCATCAATGGCGGCCCGGTAGAGCTGCGCTGAGAGCAGGTTCCCTATCGTATAGGTCGGGAAATAGCCAAACGAGCCGTGCGCCCAGTGAATGTCCTGGAGGCAGCCGAGCGCATCGTTTGGCGGGACTATGCCGAGATAGTCTTGGTACGTTTCGTTCCACAGGGAGGGGATCTGCTTCACGGATAACGATCCGCCGATCAGCTCCTTCTCTATCTCGAACCTGATGAAGATATGGAGGTTATAGGTCAGCTCGTCCGACTCGACGCGGATAAACCCGGGACGCGAGGTGTTAACAGCGGCGTAGAATTGCTGAAGGCCCACGTCGTCGAGCTGTCCATGAAAATGCTCTTTCAGAATCGGCAGGTAGTGTTTCCAGAACCCGCGGCTCCTGCCGACGATGTTTTCCCAGAGACGTGATTGGGACTCGTGCACGCCGAGTGATATGGGCTGGCACAGCGGCGTTTCAAGCAGGTCCAGCGGGAGCCCCATGTCGTAGAGCGCGTGACCGGCCTCGTGGATGGTGCTGAAAAGGGCGGAGAGGAGGTCGTCTTCCGAATAGCGCGTGGTGATCCTGACATCATAGGGGGTGAAGGATGTGGTAAATGGATGGGCCGAACGGTCCTGGCGGCCGCGGTTGAAATCGAACTTCATGTCACCCAGCACCCTGAGGCCGAAGGCCTCCTGTCTTCCGGTATCGTAAGTGCGGGTGAGGAAGGCGGTATCGGCCGGAGATTTCCTGGCGGTGATCTCTTTTACGAGGGGGATCAGGCCCGTTTTCAGCTCTCCGAAAAGCCGCTCGACCTCTGCCGTTGTCAGGTCCGGCTCGTAAAGGTCCAGCAGGGCGTCATAACGGTGGCCCGTGCTCCCCAGGAGGTCTGCCATGTCCCTGCTGATAGCGACAAGCTCGGACAGGACCGGCGCGAACGCAGGGAAGCTCGCTTCCTCGCGGGCCCTGATCCAGATCGAGTTTGCCTGCGCCGTGGTGCGGGCGAGCCGTGTCACCAGCTCTTCCGGCAGCTTTTTTTTCTGGTCATAGGCCCTTCGCGCGGCCCTGACCAGGCTCGCCTCGATCGAAAAATAATCTGAGCCGCGGGTCTCGGCCTCCGCGTCCTCGATCAGGCGGCCAGTCTCATCCGAGATAAGCCAGCGGTGCGACAGCTCCGACAGGAGAGCCAGCTGTTCTGCCCGGGGCTTGACGCCTTCTACCGGCATGTACGTTTCCATGTCCCAGCTCAAAACGGCAATGGTCTGCTCTATCCTGCTGATACGCGCCCACGCATTATTCAATTTTTCAATCGCCGGTGACATGGCTGGCCTTCCTTTTATAATGTACCTGCACATGATTGATCATCCGGGCAAAAAATCAAGCAACAAAACTGACGTATTCAGCCGAAGACAGACGTGCCAGGAGTGAAAAAATTCAGCGTAGGCGGAATGCGCCTTTTATTTGCTTGATTTGGTACCGTGAAATCCGTTTACTGTCTACCATGAAAAAAATAGATTTGCATACCCACACAACTGCATCTGACGGAATTTATCCGCCCCGGGAGCTTATCGATCTTGCCATGCGGGGCGGCCTCGTCGCCATGGCGATTACGGATCATGACACGGTGGACGGCCTCCCGGAGGCCATGGAGTACGCCGCTTCCGTCGGGTTCAGGCTCTACCCGGGCGTTGAATTCAGCATAGATTACGATGCAGGCTCATTTCACCTGCTGGGGCTCAATATCGATTACCGCAACCGTCGTCTTGTCAAAACCCTGCGGGAGCTTGCCGAGCACCGCGAAAGTCGTTCGTACCGCATCATTGAAGACCTGAAAAAGCACGGCATAGATATCCCGATCGAAGAAGTGGTCAGGGCAGCGGGCGGCGGTTCCATGGGACGGCCCCATGTGGCCCGGGTCATGGTTAACCATGGGTATGCCTCCAATATAAAAGAAATTTTCCAGAAGTACCTGGTTAAGGGAAAGCCCGGATACGTTAAGAAAGTCAGGATCCGGTTCGAGGATGCGATCGGGCTGGTTCGCGAATGCGGCGGTATTGCAGTGGTGGCCCATCCGATCTCCCTTGAATGCAGGGACATGGAAGAATTCGAGACGCGTTTAATGGAGTTCGTCGGCGCCGGGGTCGAGGGGCTCGAGGCCTTTGCTTCAATGCACACGGTGGAGCAGGCGGCTCTCTACGAGGAGATTGCCCGCAGAAACGGCCTCCTGGTAACGGGCGGCAGCGATTTTCATGGTGACAAGGACGAGACGATCGGTTATTACCGTAAAGACAGGCCTATTCCAATAGAACTGCAAAATTCACTGGATTCATTGATCAGGCAGAAAGCAGGGCAGGGCGCCGGTACGCCCTGAAGGCTTACAGCAGAATCAGAAACCTGCCGCAGTGGGTGCACAGAGAGATCCCCTTGCGTTCCTTGATCTGTTCGACGTAGAATGGCGGTATCTCCATGTGGCATCCCGAACAGCTGTTTTTTTCGACTATGGAGAAGGGATTGTCGCGCTTTTTCCGCATGCGCTCGTAGTAGGTCAGCGAGCGGTTATCGATCAGCTTTTTCATTGAATCGATTTTCTTCTCGAGCGATTCTGACTTGTTCCCCTCGTCGAGCATCTTGTAAAGGCTGTCGAGGCGGATGAGGAGGTCGAGATCGGACGAAGGCACGCCGGACAGGTTCTCGGGTTTACCGGGGGCCGGCCTGTCCTTTACCGATATGGACTCGTAGTAGGCCCTGGCCTCTTTTTTCAGAAGGGCGAATATCTTCGCAGGGGTAGGCTCGGCATCGAGCAGCTTTTTTTTCTGCTTGTTGGAAAAGAGCCGGGCCATCATGCCGATGAGATACAGGTACTTGGTGCTCATCTCGGTGGGGAATATGCTCAGGAGTACGTACTTCACCGGCTTTTCATCGATCGACTGGTAATCGATCGGTTTATCCAGCACCCCGAAAATCGAGACGAGGTCGGAGACGGATTCGGTCCGTGCATGGGGAATGGCAAAACTGTTCCCTATGCCTGTGTTTTCAAGGGATTCCCGGTGTATAACCTGCGCGTAATAACGTTCTTTGTTGTTGATGTAATCAAGGTCCTGGAGCTTATCGACAAGCTCCTTGATGACGAGTTGTTTTTCAGTTGATTTTATTTTAACAATCTGGTTTCTCTGAAAAAACTCTTCCAAGTCCATGGTGCCTTCCAAGCGAGTGGAGTGGTTTTATCATGAAAGGTAGATAGAATTCGGGGCGAGAGGATTTGAACCTCCGACCCCTTGACCCCCAGTCAAGTGCGCTAACCGGGCTGCGCCACGCCCCGAGTTACTAATCTATAACAACTTTTACAGAATAGGGTGGAAGTGTAAAGTAAATTTCTCAATTTCTTGCAATAAAACGCACTGTCCCGGGCCGCCCCGCGAGTCATGGAAATGAAAGTGCAAGGGGGACAGTATGATTGAATAATAATCCACGGATGAACACGAATACTGTTGAATTGCTTTATATATCTTGCTGAGGTCACAAGGTACATGGAGAAAAATTATTGAATACGCGCGCACATGCATTACTCAGTGCATCATTAGTGTCCATAAGCGGAACCTCTATACTCCTCGGTGTTATACCGGAGAATGGAGGGATAAAGATAAAATTCCATTATTGTGAAGAATTTATCCTTGATAAAATTCATCCGGACAATAAATGCTGTTTATCCTGACAACCGGAAAGGACGCCATTTACAAATGCTGAAACTGCCTGGCACAATAAACGTTATATCTATCGTCCTGATTCTCGCAGCAGCCGCTCAATGCGCATCCTGCTCTGCCGGGTTCGACAACTCGCGCATCCGCAGCCTTGACATCGAGGCCCGGCGTTACTTTGATGAAGGAGTCCGCCTCTCCGGGGAGAACAGGACAGATGAAGCGATCCAATCCTATACACGATCTATTGAAATTAATCCCGGCGCGGCTGCATACACCAACCGGGCGTCCGAGTATAACCGGAAAGAGCGCTTCGACGAAGCGATTGCGGACGCTAACCGCGCGATTATGATGAACGATAGATACGCGGCGCCCTATTTCATACGGGGCAATTCATATTATCGGAAGGGAGACTATAACAGGGCCTTGAAAAATTATTCCCGGTCGATCATCCTTGACCCTGACCGGCCGGCGTATTATTTTAATCTCGCACAGACCTATACCCGCCTGGGGTTGGTGGACGAGGCGATCGATATGTACGGTAAGGCCGCAGAGAAAGACCCCGGATACATGGCCGCGCATTTTAACCGTGCATGCCTCTACGCCCAGAAGAAAGAGACGCAGAAGGCGCTCGAAAGCCTCAAGCGTGCCGAAGACGCCGGTTTATGCAATCCGGCGCTTTTAAAAGAGGAAAAGTCTTTCGATGCGATGCGGAATACGGCAGGTTTCGAATCGATCGTTGCCCGGCTCGAAAAAAGGTTCAGAAGCGGTCGGGGATGCGAGCGCCTGCCTGTAATAAAGTCCGAGCCGTGAAGGGTGGTCACCCGGCTTCACGCTTGCGGAAAAAATCAAAGATCTTCAGCGCTGTTTTGGCGCCGATTCCGGCGACGTCCTCCATTTCTTCTTTAGAAGCCCTGCTTATGGCATCAATCGATTTAAAACGATCGAGCAGCAGGCGTTTCGTTTTTTCTGAAAGCGGGATCTCGTCAAGCACCGATCGGGTGGTTTTTTTATCACGGAGCATCCGATGGTACGAGACAGCAAAGCGATGGGCCTCGTCCCGTATATTCTGGATCAGCTTGAGGCCCGGGGATGAGGAAGGCAGGCGGAGAGGCTCCTGCCCGGGATCGGTATACAGCTCCTCGAAGCGCTTGGCTATGGATATAATCTTCAGCGAGGGAGTGAAATTGCGCGCAGCTTCAAGGGCGCGGGTGAGCTGGGTCGGCCCCCCGTCTATAATCATGAGATCGGGCAGGTCCATCCTTTCGTTGACAAGATACTGGACGCGGCGG
>JAKJGD010000133.1 GCA_022704585.1 Spirochaetota bacterium
GGGGCATGCTCAAGGGCCTGACGACAGGAAAGACGCTCCTTTCAATTGCCATGGTCATATCCTTCGCGTCCCTCGCCTTCATCGGCGCCATGGCCCTCCTTTGCTTCACCAAGGTCTTCGGAGTCGTCTTTCTGGGAAGTCCCCGCAGCGCCTATCATACAACGCCGGCAGAGGTTTCCTTTTCAATGCAGGCGGCCATGGTGGTCCAGATGATCATGATCGTGCTGATCGGCCTGTTCCCTCAATACGCCTTTACCGGCATCTGCATGGTTGCGCAGACGTTCCTGACCGGCGCCGGCGCGCCTTTTGACGCATCGGCATACATGGCCACCCTCGGGGGAGTTTCCACGGGTCTCCTGATTTTCATCGGAATTTTCATCGTCATCTTCGCCCTGCGGTACCTCCTTCTCCGGAAACGAAGCGTTTACGAATATAAAACATGGGACTGCGGTTACCAGGCGGGGAATGTCCGCATGCAGTATACCGCGTCATCCTACGCCGCCCCGTTTTTGCGGGTCATCAGGGTGCTCTTTTCCTGGAACGTACACCTTGTAAAACCACAGGGGCTTTTTCCGGCAAAGGCGGATTTTGAAAGCCATGCCGAGGACCGTTTTGAAAAAGGGATCATCAACCCGATCATTTCCCTTATCGAACGGTTCCTGAATGCGTTCACCTGGATTCAAAGCGGCAGCACCCAGCAATACATCCTGTACGGTCTGATCTTTCTGATAGCAATCACTCTCTGGATCATGGTGGTATAACATGATGGAAATAATAATAAACATCGCCCTGCTCTTTATACTTCCTTTTCTCTTTCTGGGCCTCATCAACCGCGTCAAGTCGATCTGGGCGGGCCGGCGGGGCCCCTCGATCATCCAGCCGTTCCGTGACTTTATGCGGCTCATGAAAAAGGGAGAGGTCATCAGCACGACCGCATCTTTCGTTTTCAGGATCGCACCATCGGTGAACTTCGCCGCGGTCATCGCCGCGGGTCTCATCGTACCCATGGCCGGCGGAAAATCAATTATCTCCTTTGAGGCTGATTTTATACTCTTCGCATATCTCCTTGCCGCGGGAAAGTTCCTCACCGTGGCCGGGGCCATGGACACCGGGTCAGCCTTCGAAGGGATGGGGGCAAGCCGCGAGGTAACCTTCTCGGCCCTGGTTGAGCCGGCCTTTTTCGTCATCATCGCCTCCCTGAGCCTGATATCGGGAGGTCTTTCCTTCGATAAGATTTTTTCCGTTGCCCATAACGCCAGCGTGGCATACCTGGTGCTTCCGCTGGGCGTGATCGCTCTTTTCATCATGCTCCTGACCGAGGGGTGCCGGGTGCCGGTGGACGATCCCAACACGCACCTGGAACTCACCATGATTCACGAGGTGATGGTCCTCGACAACTCCGGCCCCGACATGGGCTTCATTGTTTATGCAGCGGCCATGAAGATGGTCGTCATCGGGTCCATCATCGCGAACCTGATAATACCGGAGGGCCTTCCCCTCTGGGCATCAGCGGGTCTTTTCATCGCCGTCGAGGCGGCCCTTGCCGTCATTATCGGGACCATAGAATCGGTCATGGCGCGGCTCCGGATGACCCACGTGCCGCAGTTCCTTCTTTTCATGACGGCGATATCGGTCGTTATTGTGTCAACCGTCGTACTCTTCATTTCCGGAGGAATTAAATGATTCAGTTCATCATCATCCTTTTCGGCCTCACGATGCTCTTTGTTGCCGTCACCACCCGCATCGAAAGCTACATCAAGGCCATCGCGGCACAGGGAGTGATACTCTTTCTCCTGGTGCTTTTCGATTACGGCACGACAAATCTTGCCAATCTCATCTTCCTCTCCTTTGAGACCCTCGCGGTAAAGGCCATCGCCATCCCGCTATTTCTGGTCTACATCATACGGAAAAACGGCATCTACCGGGAAGTTGAGCCGACTGTCACCAATTACTCGTCCCTGGCGATCACGACCGCCATTTTTGCTGCCGGTTTTTATATCGCCTACTGGTCGGTAGGAGTGGTGAGCAATATACGGCCCTTCTACTTCGGCATTTCCATATCAACCATTGTAACGGGTCTGTTTATCATCATTTCGCGAAAAAAAATCATCACCCATGTGATGGGATATATGATGCTGGAAAACGGGATTTTCCTCCTGGCACTCTCCATAGCGAGGGAAATGCCCTTCATCGTGGCGATCGGCGTGCTACTCGACATATTCATCGCCGTGTATCTGCTGGGCCTTTTCATCAACAAGGTGCAGGATTCATATTCCGACACCCACATTGACGCCCTGGCAAAATTAAAGGACTAGGACATGATAGAAACATTACTCTTTCTCCCCATAGCGCTCGCCATTCTCGTTCTTATCGTGAGGAACAAGGCGCTGAACATCATAGTGACAACGGTCTATGCCGCGGTATTTATGGGTATTACGGTTATGCTGTACCTGAAGCCTGCGTCATTCACCCCGTATTTCAGGATCGATGATCTCAATATCCTGTTTCTGCTGGTACTCGCTGCAGTTTACTTCGGCGTGGCCATCTTTAACATCGATTTTTTACGGAAAAACGAGGCGCCGGCAAAAAGCCAGGCGCTTTTTACGGCAAACCTTCTCGTATTCATCGCTTCGATGACCGGCGTAATACTTTCCACGCACCTGGCGCTCCTCTGGGTATTCGTAGAGGCAACGACCCTCTCGAGCTCATATCTCATTTTTTTCAGCCGATCGGAAGCGTCCCTTGAAGCGACATGGAAATACCTTTTCATATGCTCCATCGGTATCGCCATTGCCTTTGTGGGGATCATCTTCCTGTCCATGGGTCTGACCAATTCAGATTCCCTCTTCTTCGATGATCTGTACAAGGGCGCAAAGGAGATCAATCCCTTCTGGCTTAAGATCGCCTTCCCCTTCATGCTGGCAGGGTTCGGCACCAAAGTGGGTTTTGCACCCATGCACGCCTGGCTGCCCGACGCCCATTCGGAGTCACCATCGCCTGTATCCGCGCTCCTGTCAGGGACGCTCCTCAACGCGGCACTCCTTGGGATCATGCGTGTCAACAAGATCATGACCCTTGCCGGGATGAAGTGGTATGCAGAAAATCTTCTCCTGGTCATCGGCTTTACCTCGATCTTCATATCTGCGGTATATATAATAAGCATCAAGAATTACAAGCGGATGCTCGCGTACTCGTCCATTGAAAACATGGGGATCATCGCCATCTGCCTGGGTGTCGGCGGGGCCGGCCTTTTCGCCGCCATGCTGCACCTGGCCGCTCATTCCCTCACCAAGGCGGCCTTCTTCCTCACCTCGGGCAATATCCTGCACCGCTTCAAGTCCAAACATATTAACAGCGTGCGGGGCCTTCTGAAAACCGATCCCTTAACCGGCTGGCTCTGGATGCTCTGCTTCGCCGGAATCGTCGGTATTCCTCCATTCCCGATATTTTTAAGCGAGTTTCTCGTCGCCAAGACCATGATCGACATCGGCATGATAGCCCAGCTGGTCCTGTTCCTTCTATTGCTGACCATCAACATGGCCGGTATCGGCAAGGCGGTCCTCCGGATGAGTTTCGGCGAGGGAGATACGAACATGGCCTCCCACCGGACGGGGATACTTTCGTACCTGCCGCAGATGGCCTTCATCGCCCTGCTCCTTGCCATGGGCGTGACGCTGCCGCCCTTCGTACAGACGTTATTCCAGAAAGCCGCGGCGCTGCTATAATAGAGAGGATGTGACACTCATGAAATGGATCAACACGAAAAACAACAGGCCGGTACGGATGCAGGAAATTCCCGAGATGTCCATGGAAGAACTCCGGTCACAGATCATTCGGCGCTGCCGCGAGGGAAGACGGGTGGTTTCATTTTTCGGCATGCCCAAAGGCGCCGGAACGCTGGTCATAGCCGTGCTTGCCGATGATGAGGCATCGCGCCTCTATATTTCATCGGCCCTGATCGGGAAAGACCGGCGGTACGCTTCTATCACGCCGGAAGCCCCGCGCTTCCATATCTTTGAGCGGGAACTGTACGAGGACACCGGCATCCTCCCGGAAGGCCATCCATGGCTCAAGGGAGTTCGCTTCGGCCACAACCGCGCCGACCGCACACGCACGATGGAGAACTATCCCTTCTTTACCATGAAGGGCGAAGAGGTCCACGAGGTGGCGGTGGGGCCCGTCCACGCCGGCGTCATCGAGCCCGGCCATTTCCGCTTCATGTGCCAGGGCGAGGATGTCTATCATCTCGAGATACAGCTCGGCTACCAGCATCGGGGAGTCGAGGAACTGATGGTGAAGAATTACCGCCGTTCCGGCATACATCTCGCAGAATCAATCGCGGGGGACACGGTGATCGGCCATGGCACCGCCTATGCCGACGCGGTGGAGGCCCTGGCCGGCGTCGAGCCGTCGCGGCGGGCGCAGTCGATCCGCGCCATAGCCCTTGAAATGGAGCGCGCCGCTATACATATCGGCGACCTGGGGGCCATCGCCAATGACGTGGCGTATCTTCTGGGCAACGCGGTATTTGGCGTGACCCGGACACTTGTTATCAACGCGCTTCTTGCTCTAACGGGGAGCCGTTTCGGCCGCGGCCTGGTACGGGAGGGAGGAGTCGTGTTCGATTTCACACCGGTACTAATAAAGGAATTCAAGGAAAAGCTCGCAAAGGTATACCATGACACGGACCTGATGGGTGAGGCAATGTTCGAATCGGCAAGCGTGCTCTCGCGTCTGGACAACACCGGGACGGTGGACGCGGAGTCCGCGCGGAACATGGGCCTCGTGGGACCGGCGGGACGCGCATCGGGTTTTTCCCTCGACGTAAGGGCCGACCACCCCTTCGGCATATACCGGTTTTATCCCATCCACAAGCGCACCATGAGCAGCGGCGACGTCTTCGCCCGCGCCTACATGCGCTATATCGAGATAAAGCAATCTATTGACTTCATCATGGAGCAGCTTGACAGCATGGCCGACGACAGGCCGCTGCTGCAGCCCCTGAAAAAACTCGCCCACAACAATCTCGTCGTATCCATGACCGAGGGTTGGCGCGGTGAAATCGTCCACTGCGCCGTAACCGGCAAACGGGGTGAAATAATGAAATACAAGATCAAGGACCCGTCATTTCAAAACTGGTACGGCCTTGCCTATGCCGTGCGCAATAACGGCATCTCCGACTTCCCGCTCTGCAACAAGAGCTTCAATCTCTCATACTGCGGCAACGACCTGTAAGGAGCGCTACATGATCAATACACTGAAAATCAGGAAAAACCAGGGTTCCCAGGCGATTCCCGATCTGACAAAGGCGGAGATCCGCAAGCCCTTCCGGGGACTCCCTTCCATTGACGGCACGAAATGCGGCAAGTGCTCGATATGCCGCGAGATATGTCCGGTGGATGCCATATCCTCCAGGCCGTTATCGATAGACCTCGGGAAATGCGTCTTCTGCGGCGACTGCGAGCGCCTCTGCCCGAATAAAACCATAACATTCTCGAACTATCACAAGATGGCATCGACATCCCGCGAATATCTCGTCGTGGACGGAACAAAAAGCGGGGAAGAATTCCTGGCCGGCGCCATTGAGGCGCGGAAGGAGATCAAGAAAATATTCGGCTCCTCCCTGAAACTCCGCCAGGTTTCAGCGGCCGGGTGCAACGGGTGCGAGTGGGAGCTGAACGCCTGCGGAAACCCCAACTTCGACATGGGCCGCTTTGGCATCGACATTGTGGCGTCGCCCCGCCATGCCGACGGCATTCTCATCACCGGGCCGGTATCGGAGAACATGGCACCGGCGCTGGAGGACGCCTACCGGTGCACGCCGAACCCTAAGATCGTGATACTGGCCGGAAGCTGCGCCATCAGCGGCGGCGTGTTCCAGGGCTCTCCCGCCCTCAACCGCGAGTTCCTCGAAAAAAACAAGGTGGACCTGTACATACCGGGGTGCCCGGTGCATCCCCTCACCGTAGTGAACGGCCTCCTGAAATTCATGGGACGATAAGGCGACATCCGCATCATGCCATAAAAAAAGGAAGGGCATAACCCTTCCTTTTATGCGTAATAAAGCGGGAAAAACCCTTATGCTTTTCCGCCAATAAAGCTCGCTTTATAGATGGCCTCCTGCGCTTTAAGGGAGATGTTGCTGAACTTGAGCGAAGAGTTTATTTCAGATATGACGTCCGCCGGGTACACAATACGAATATCGTCCTTGGAAATCTTGACCGGGTAGAAGCGCTTCTGGTCGCGGTAGGAATACGATGTCAGGATGGCTACATCCTGCCCGAAGACATGGTCCACGTTGCGCCGCATGGTGAAGATGCGTGATCCCACGTTGTCGTTAAAATCGTCCCAGTTCATCATCTCACCCATGACCTCGATG
>JAKJGD010000134.1 GCA_022704585.1 Spirochaetota bacterium
CTTATTGACGAAAACGTCCTTACCGGCAAGCATCTCCTCGAGGGTTGTGATTGCCGCCATCTCCGTCTTCTTGTTGTCCTCTTTAAGAAGCTTCGCGTAAATCACCATGAGCTGATCGGAATGCAGCTCCCTGACCCGCTCCCAGTGATCGATATTTTTCGGGTTGATGAGAACAACTTTCCCGCCCGGGGTGTAGTAGACGCACACGATATCGAGCGCGGTCCATTTTATTATCTCATCCGCTATTCTCTGGAACTCCGTAACGGGCTCGACGATATTATATGAATCATAACTGTAGCCGTACTTGTCGCGTATTACCGAACCTACGATGGGGAGTATCTGGTCTTCGATGACTTCATTGCTCTCCAGCTCATCATTGATGACATCGGCCAGGTTCTTGTTCATCTCGATATCATCTACGACATCGGTTACCTTGTAAAAATGTCGCAGCGCCTTGTTGAAATTTAATTTTGATGCCAGTGCCAGGTAAGTGCTTTCCATGTTCGTACTCCCTTTGTTACAAGTTTAATATCGGGGACACCAAAACCTGAGTGATGGTGGGATTATTGTGTTGATACTATAAAACGCACAGTAATAATTGCAAGCATTTTGTTTAGGACGAATGTTGAAAATTCATCGGAGAACGCGCCAAAAAAAGAAGCCGGCCCTTATGGACCGGCTTCCTGTCATTTCGTCTTTTTTACCGCTTCAAGCGGCATTACTCTTTAGAGCTCTTTCAGACCGGATTTCCTGGCCGGTTTGCCAGCGCTCTTCGGAGTAAGGCTTGCCATACCTGTCAACTCTGCCGTAGTCTGGGCCGAAGATGACTTGTAGGCCTCTTCGATTACGCTCGCCCCGGTATCTTCCGCGCCGTAGGACTGATCGATGTCGTCGCGCTGGGTCGACCGGCGCCTCGTGTACTGAGCAAAGGCGGCGTCGGAGAAGCCCTTTGACACGCCATAGAGGAATTCGTTCAGCACGTTGGCCATACCCTTCAGCATGTACTGTTTCCTCTTGATCGTTGTGATATCGATGTCGAGGATCAGGCCCGGCTGGATGTGGTGCGGATTGACCCGGTACGTAAACTCGTTGAACCTCTTGGACAGGAAGTTGATACGCTCGTCCAGGATGACCCGCTCGATCGGGTTCTGGAAGCCGTGCATCTTCTTGAGCATTTCGGTGAGGTAACCGAGCTTGTTCTTGAGGTTTATGATCCTGTTTTCGTAGGTCCTGTTGTTCTTTTCTACGAAGGAATCCTCGGGATACATTTCGCCGATCTCGTTCCATAGAACGGTTTCCGGATCTTCTTCGCGCTCTTTCTTCGCCCGGCGCCATTCTTTCGACATGATCCGGGTGGCCAGGTCATCAAAGTCCTTGAGTGCGCGGAAACGCTTCTTGGACTCATAGTAACCATGGGTAACGTCCCAGAGCATCTTGATCTCGGTTGAGAACGAGTCCATCTGCTTGTCATATTCCTTCTTCTCGACCTTCAACTGGTTCTGGTCGTAGAAAGCCAGACGCATACCGTAGCGCTCATCCGGCAGGATCGAGGTATCGGTCTCCTCGTATTCCTTGATATGGCAGATACGGGCATTCTTCATGTTGTTGCAAACCTGGTATCCCAGCTTGCTGGTGTCGAGGATTGACGTGATGTTGTTGATGGCGGTGTTGTAGCCGCGGTTCCGGACGTTTTCCTCGTCAATGATGAACTTGATGTTTTCCCGGATGTTGAGAGGATCGATATCATCGACGTCGATCTCGGCGCGAAGACCCTCGATCTTATCAAGGAATTTCTTTGCGAGGATCGTATAGCGTTTCGATTTCTCGTCGTCTTTTTCATCATCCGTGAAATTCTCGATCCGTTTGATCTTCTCGAACATTTTCTCGCTGCCGGTCAGCTCACGCTTGCCCTGGTCGACGAGCTCGTCGTTGAAGGCCTGGACCTGGCGGTCAATGAGATCCTGGACGTGTTTCTGGATGGCGTCTTTAAGAAGGTTCTCAACCGTCACCTGGTAGTGGTACATGGGGCTGATGAGCTCGCTCTCGAGAATGTTGATCGAAAGCTTGACGTCATATACGTATTTCGGGCGATATTCGTTGTCCTTGAAGACGCACTTTAATATGGCGTATGCGTTCTGGCCGCGGACGAAAGCGCCGATATCGGTTTTCTGACGGAGTATCGAGTTTGTCTCGGTCTCGAGGTCGTTGACTCCCCGCTGGATATGGCCATGAAGGTGACCATACATGTTGATCATCGATTTTTCTATTTCACCGGTATGGAACTTGTCAGGACCGGCAATCTTATCCATCAACTCGATGACTTCACGCGGAGTATAACGGGCAAGCCCGCGGAGCTCTTCCTTGTCGACGAAGTCACGCAGTTTTTTCATGAACTCGTCTTCCATGGTGACCGTGTAGCGGTTGAACATGTTGACATAGGTCTGGTTGATATAGTTTACGAGCTTTTCTTTCAGGCCGCCCATAACTTCCATTTTCACCAGTATGTCTTCCGGTAATTTCGTCAGGACCTGGGATGCAACCCTTTCCGCAGTCTCGTTAACGATCAGCCGCTGTTCAGCGATCTTGTCCCGCCCTTCCTGCGCGTATGATTCATGGGAACCTACGGCATTCGGTATGGTCGGGTGAAACTTGTTCGGACTTTTTGGAAATTGTGTAAAAGCCATGTATTATTCCTCCTTTAATTCACTACACAGTAATGTCATGCTTTACGGCATCAATTTCTGTTTAAAAAAATATATATTAAAATATAGAATCGTATTATAATAGTATCGAAGTTTTTTCTGTCAAGATTTATTTGAAATAATTTGAAAATCTTCAGTTTTAAGGCAATTTTTTTATTATTTTTTTAACATTTATTCGCGGCTCCCCCGCCCATTCGGGCGGGGCATGTTTGTTGATATTATTGATCCCGGCGATAATCCAAATGAATGATCCGCTGGTATTTATACTATTCAACACCGCTATGCGGCCGGTTTTACGCCTGGAAATATTTAAACGTGTAATTTCCGACCTTGAATATGTCGCCGTCAAGAAGAAGGCCGTCAGCCTGGCGGTTAACCATTTCCACGACAGCGCTTTCATTGCCGATTATCTGCATCCGAACCGCCCCCTCGTGGCGGATGGCCTTGATGCTGAACGGCTTTTTAATGACAATATCCCGTATATTCAAAACACACCCCAAGCCCTTGCCGATGACAACCTCGCGGCTTGGCCTGCGCGCAAGGTCAAAGTTCTGGGTATACGGCTCGATCACCTCGTTGTTCCAGTATTCGAGCCTGCCGGCCGCCTTGAGCTCGGAGAGCCGCTTCACAAAGAAGAGGATCGCCAGGATCAGGAGGATCGCCGCACCCACTATGATGATCGGGATAATGATATTCCTGCTTTCGGCCTCGCGCTGCTGCTCGCTTTCTATCAGGGCCCGTTTCCCTTTTTCTGGTTCCCCGGCCTCGATGATCTTGACCTTGTCGGAGATCATCCCCAGGTCGGCGCCAAGCCGCTGCTTGACCGCATCGCTGTTTTTCAGATTGGTAAAGCTGAGAACGTAGATCCACCAGTCCTTCTTTTTTCCCGCCTTATCCATCAGTGCATGGATGTCGAACTTCTTCATGTCGCCGGGCGGGGGGTCGTCTATCGCGTCGGTCATGATCACGATCTCGGTCTGACGGCCGTCCTTTTCCTTCTCGAGCGAGTCCGCAGTCTCAATGACCTTTACGATCATCTTATAGGTGTAGGTCCAGAGACCCGTGGCCTCGGTCATGGTTATATACTTTTTGAGGATGTCCCTGTCGTTCTCGTCATTGATCAGGACCGTCGGATATATCCTGGTGTCGACATCGAACGTCATGAAAGTGACGCGGTCCCCTTCCTCGACCTGGCCTATGTAATCGCCGATGCTCCTCTTGACCTTGTCAAGGATGTTCTGCGCACCGGCCTGACCGACCATGCTCAGGGAGGTGTCCAGGACGAGGATAATGTCCTTGCTCTGGCGGGCGGCAGCGTCGCTCAAACCAATTGTGAACTGGGCTGTAACCAGTAGCAGTAAAATCGATATTATTGCTTTACATGATTTTGTTCCCAAAACCTTTCTCCTCTTTTTTTTGTAGGGTGCGCCGAAACAACGCACACCCTTAATCAGGGATTATAAGAACAAGAATGAATGCAGAGTGTGAAGCGCATCCCCGCGGGAACGGAGCCCATTCCCTCTACTCGTTTAATAATCATATAAATAAATTCTAATATGTCAAGAATATTAATCGACTTATGGTAAATTTAATTTCACGAATTTATTAAATAAAGAATGCCAGACAGTAAACTCCCCATCGTACCTGTCCGGGAAAAAACTGATCATTATGTCGTTTATGCAAACATTCCCTATAACGGAGCGCTCATCGACCGGAATAGCCGGATTAATACTCGTTGTAGACAACTTCCTTTTTAACGTACTTCCTGAAATCTATGTTAGGCTCTCTCCGGGCGTCGAGGTATTCATTCATCAAAATAAAAAACCACATGAAGGTGTCTTCATTTGTCTCGAGAGCGATGAAACTCCTCTTCTCCCGCCAGTTTTTCACCACGATCCCCTTATGCAAGATCATAAGGATATCGATCTCGTACTGGTATTCGATGTTCTTGGCGAGGTAATAATTAATAATGTCATTCTTGAGCTCGATAAACTGATACTTTGAAGATGCCGCCACGGTGAACGAGGGGATGTGGATCCTTTCGTCACCTTCCTGGTTCAGGGCGAACATGTTCAGCTTCTTCGCTGTCGCTGTTTTGCCCAGGACATCGATCAGGACTTCCTTGTCCAGGTCCTGGACCAGGTGGAACATGCCGTAAACAAGCTCATACGGAACATATCCGCCCATGAGGTTGATGATGTCCGGGTAGTATTTATTATACGCAACAAGATCAACCCCGTCCGGTGAAAAACCGGCCGAGTCTATCGGCTTGACCGCGTCAATAGAGAGATGTGAAGGAACCACGCCTGACAGCATGTCCCTGAAATGTTTGACATCCAGGGTGGATTTGTGCACTGTCCTTCCCTTGCCCTGGGCCGGTTCCTCTTCGGGCTTTTTCTTTTTTACTACTTTTTTATCAAAATCCTTGAAATATTTCGAAATCATGCACGGCACCTCTTCACCGGGTTAATTACAGGGGGTAAATGTACAGATATTCCGCCCATGATGTCAATGATAAAAAATTGTTGCCAATTTCCACGGCCGGAATGACATGAGGCTGTCTGCGCTGTTGGTGATAGGAATTTATTTTTTTGAGCCTAAAGCTTTTAAAGGGATCTCAATATCTGGCTGCAATGATCACGCCCCTCACAGGGAAGATCTGATCTGCCGTGCGGGAACCCACCTGTACTACAGGTTCAAAAAGCTTTCCTACACGGCAGCGCGGACACTTTTTTGCCCGGTCAATCCGCCGGTCAGGGCCACCGCACCTCCCTGGTCACGGATCCGCCGGGAGCGACCCGAACGCCCGGCAGAAGCACTGACTCCTCCACGACTGCACCATCACCGATCATGCACCCGTCACCGATGACCGAGCGTCTGGCCAGGGCGCCGGGCCCGAGCGTCGCTCCCGGAGAAACGGCTGACGGCATCATCCCGGTTGCGGCACGCACCCGCTCCGCATAGGCTTCGTTCATATCGACGAGCCCGACGTTCGCGGCGCGGTACGATTCCATGGTGCCGATGTCATACCACATCCCGCCGAATTCGCGGATGGCGAGCGCGCCCTCGCGCGCCAGTGCGATAAGCCCGGTCTCCACGATATCGGAATAGCCCCCTGCGAGGTGATCGAAGATAGCGGGCGAGAGCACCGCTACGCCCAGAAAATCGTGATCGGGCAGAGGAGTCCCTGGCAGTATATTCCGAAGATTGACGGCACGCCCGCCGCTCACCGCGACCCTCCCGCTGCCGGGGGCGGTCCTGCGCACCGCGAGCGCGCCGCCCGCGCCGGCCGCGTCGAGCGCTTTGGAAAGCATCCCGATGTCGATGTCCGCTATGATGTCGCTGTTGATGTAGGCGAAGGGTTCGCCGCCGAGCTCACGCCGGCAATTGGCAAGGCCGCCGCCGGTTCCCAGTATTACGGGCTCGCGCGAAAAGGTGATGTTCATGCCGAAGGCGGCATGGGCGCGGAAGAAGGACTCGATCCGGTCCGGCAGGTGATGAAGATTGCATACGACGTCAGTGATGCCCGCTTCTTTAAGGAGCATCAAGGCGTAGCATACCGACGGCACGTTCATCACCGGCACCAGCGGCTTGGGCAAGCTGTCTGTTATGGGCCGGAGCCGTTCGCCGTACCCGGCCGCGAGAAGGAA
>JAKJGD010000135.1 GCA_022704585.1 Spirochaetota bacterium
CCGGCTTGAACCCGTCCATGCCGATGGTCCCGATCGCCACGTACGCCGGGGCGGTCACTCCCCTGTCCCGCAGGGACCGGACCAGCGACCGGAAGTCCTTCTTGTACCGCTCCCTGACCGCCGCGTCGCCGTTGCTCCGTTTTTCGGAGCCGCCCTGTATCCAGAACACGTGGGTAATGGCCAGGCCCGCGCGCCGGGCCTCCTCGATCGCGTTCGTCACGCGGCGATGAAGGTATCCTCCCGGAACCCAGTCCGCGATGGCAGTGGAGCCCACGCCGATCGGTATGATGATCACGCGGTCGTACAGTCCCGCGCCGATCAACAGGTCGCCCAGGCGTGTCCAGACGCTGCCCCGGTCGCCGGTGGGGCCCAGGAGCGGGTCCTCGGCCCGGTAGCAGCGGCCGCGGTATAAGTTGATCACCGGCCGGAGGGACCGGTGCAGGGTCTCGCCGTGATTGCCCGTGTTGGACTGTCCCAGCGCCAGCGCCACCATCGTTCTCCCGCTCCCGGCCGCCGCGCACGGGACAACGGTCTTCATCGAGGTGTCCTTGAAACCTATGGAGAGTGGAAAAAGACGGTTCTTGATCGCAAGGAGCTGGGGATAGGGGAACAGGCGGTTCATGTGCGAGTATATGCCATACACGTATGACGACGAGAGGGCCGCGGCGCACGCGACCGCCGCGAGGATGTGCATCAACCGGTTTCTTTTCATGGGATCTCCCGATGCCTGCCTGCCGCGGGGAAGGCTTACTTGATCAGTTTGGCCCTGCGTTTTTTCAGCGGGAACACGATATCGGTGGACCCTATGGCGTCCATGTCGCCCGCCTTCTGTGGCTCGGCATAGGAGACGAGGGTGTCGGATTCCCTTACCGTCAGCACTACTTTTCTGCGGAGCTTGTCGCCCGGCCCCGGATCGTTCCTGAATTTATATATCACGAGCTTTTCGCCCGGCGTTATTCCGTCAAACAGCCCGACGTTTGTTACGATGCCGCCCTCGTTGATCTTGAGGACCCTCGCGCGGAAGGGCATTGCTTCGAATAGCCGCTTCGCCGCGCGCAGCGCCAGGCGGGGCAGGGCCTCGGCGCCGGACTCGGTCACCGTGTACTGCCCGATAATGTATCCCTTCCGGTAATCAAGGATGCTGAAGTCCGCCGTGATGTGATCGCCGGTTTCGAAATACCCGCCGTAAACCACGTAGTCGACCGGGTCGATCTCGCCCGCGCTGATCTTTTCCTCGATGCGATCGAGCGTCGTGTCCAGATGATCACCGCCGCAGACCATGTCGCAGGCGACGGCGGTCCGCTTGCGGATACCGACCGGCCGCATCCGGCCGTACTGTCCCAGCACGAAGGTCAGGTGGCTCGCGATCACATCGCCGGCGTCGGGGTGGGGGCTTATCCTGCCGGCCGGGTCGAACGGGAGGACCAGCACCACGGGAACGTCGCGGGGCGGCTCTTCCGCCGAGTAGCCCTCGCGGTGGTAGAGAAGTTCCCGCCGCTTCATCACGGCCAGCTCGAGCCTCTCCTGCCAGACCCGGTCCTGCGTGAGCTTGAGTATCTCCTTTATCTCGTCGATGTAGAAGTTGTTATAGCCAAGGGTGTTGTAAAAGTCCATGAGAAGCTCACGGGCACGCATGTCCATCGGGTTCATCAGGATGGCCCTGCGAAGGTACATCATCGTCCGGTCGGGGAGGTTCTTCCGCTCGCTTTCAGTAGCCAGCCCGTAGAGCTCCTTGCCCGTGTCCACCCGCGCCGGGTTGCCGATCTTGTAGTCCCTGAATACGAGAAAATCCTCAAGCCTGCTCCGGAGGACCGAGTCTGCCGGGTCCTTCTTCCGCGCCTTCAGGAATTCCTCCAGCGCCGCGTTCCTGTTGCCGGCGCGGTCATGGGCCACGGCGAGGCTGTAGAGGAGAATGCCGGTGTCCAGGCCGGAGAGTGCCGTGTTGAAATAGGCGGCCGCCTCGTCATACCTGTTTTCCATCAGGGAGATGTAGCCCATGATCCTGTTTGCATGGTAGCCTGTCGGCTGGATGGCGATCGCGTTGGAGAGCGACTCCTTCGCCTCATCCAGCAGGTCCTCGTTCTCGGTGTTGAGGAACTCGCGGAGGAGCACTTCGCCGAACACGGCGTACCCGCGGGACGACTCGTTGTTGGTGCCGATAGCCTTTTCCGCGTACCTGCGCGCCTCGCCAAGGCGATTCTCGGAACTCTTGATGTCCGCCATCAGGAGCAGCGCGTCGTAGTGGAACGGTTCGATGCGGAGGATGGCGGCCAGCGCCCGCTTCGCCCATATCTTTTTACCCAGGCTCGCGTATACGTACGCGGTGCCGTAACGCGCGTCCAGGTTCTCCGGCGAGAGCTTGAGTGCCCGGTCGAAGTATTGTATTGCGTCCGTGTAGCGTCCCAGCGCGGTAAGGGTCCTGCCCATGCCGACGATCGGCTCCACCGCCTTCTTGTCAATCGCCATCGCGTCAGTGAAGAGGTCGTAGGACTGCTCGTACGCCTCGACCTCGAAATAGGACTTGCCCAGGCCGATCAGGGCGTCGCGGTAGCGCGGGTTGTGGTGTAGGGCGTTTCTGAAGGAGGAGATTGCCCTCTTGTAGTCCTCTTTCTTGAGGTATTCCCACCCTTCCTTGTTGTAGGCGATGGCGTTCTTCGTGGCTGCGTGCCCTGTCGTAAGCGCGAGGGCGGCGATAAGCGCGGCGGCCAGCGCCGCGGCCTTCGGTCTGTTCGGTGATTTCATCGTATGACACCTTGCATGGCTCAGAATTACCGGAGGGCGGCGCCGTTGGGGCGCCGCCGGGATCGGTATCAATAGGAAAACGTTTTGACCGTAAAGTCAAGTGAAATATGTCTCATGAGGGGGGCTGATAAAAACATTGACTTTTTTTAATAACTCGAGAAAATCGAACTTATTAGAGGTGCCGGTACCGGTAATGAAAATCACGTCAAATGTATTCCTTGTGGGTGGATCGAACAACTCGGACCCGACCGACGCGGCGATTTACCTTATCGTCTCGGGGAGCGAGTCCGCGCTGGTGGACGCGGGCACCGGAAACGGCACCGCCCGTGTTCTGAAGAACATACGGTCTGCAGGCGCCGATCCGCGAAGCGTCCGGTACCTGTTCCTCACCCACTGCCACTACGACCATACCGGCGGAGCGAACTCAATCAGGAACGATACCGGGTGCAAGATCGTCGCGCACGAGCTGGACGCCGAATTCCTGGAAGCGGGCGACTCGGAAGTGACCGCCGCGTCCTGGTACGGCACCTGGATGGAGCCGGTCAAGATCGACGTGAAGGTGCGGGCCAGGGAGAAGCATTTCACCGTGGGATCCCTGGAAACCACGTTCTTCCACACCCCGGGCCATTCGCCCGGCTCCGCGGTTCTGACCATGGTCTCGGACGGGAAACTCGTACTCTTCGGCCAGGACGTCCATGGCCCACTGAACGACGCCCTCCGCTCGGTGAGGAAGGACTACGAGAAGTCCCTGGAATTCATGCTCTCGCTGGACGCGGACATCCTGTGCGAGGGACACTTCGGCGTGTACGTGGGCAGGGAAAAGGTCCGCGACTTCATCGAGTCGTTTTTATAAACGGGACCCCGCTGCATGGCCGACAGGATCATACGCACGATCAAGACCGAGGCGAGAAAGCCCGGCCGCTCCCTTCTCCTTTCGCTTTTCTTCACGGGCCTGGGGCAGATGTACAACGGCGAGCTTGCCAAGGGCGCAGCATTATGCCTGATGCGGGCCATGGCGCTCGTGGCGCTCCCGCTCTCCGTCATGGAGAGGCCGGCGGCGCCGTCGGCGGTCACCGCGCTCTGTCTCCTGGCCGCGGTCCTTGCGCTGACGGCCGCGTCGCCAGTTGAGGCCTTCATCCGCGCCCGCCGGCGCACGGACCTGCCCGTGCGCGGGTACGGGACTGCGCCATGGTACTTCGCTTACGCCGCCGCATGCTCCGCGGTCACAACCGCGGCCGTAATTCTCCTCGCTTCCTTTTTCACGGCCAGGCTGGTAGATGACGGCGCCGCCGGGCCGCTGCTCGGGCCCGGGGATGTCGTGCTCGTGTGCCGCTATCGGCCGGAGGGCGTCGGCCGGGGTGAGCTCGCGATAATCGACGGCGCTCCGGCGCGGGTAATAGCGCTGCAGGGGGACGCGGTAACATACGATGGTAACATTTTCTTCGTCAACGGCAGGGCGCTTTCCCTCGGCTTCCTCAACGACCGCGCCATTGCCCGCTTCACCGCGGACAGGGGAGACGTTCTGTCCGAGACCGGTGATGCGGGAAAGTACCCGGTGCGCTTCAAGCGCTCTCCGGCGGTCACCCTTGCCGGGCTGGAGCCGAAGGTGCCGGCGGGGCACCTGCTGGTCGCCTCGGACACCCGTCTGGAGAAAAATTTCGCCCGTATCGTGCCGGCCGGTTCGGTCCGGGGGAGGGTGGCCGGGATACTCTTCTCGGAGCGGCTGTCGAAGATCGGCATGAACGCGTTCGGGGGGCTGCGATAGGTCCGCAGGCGCTTGCGGACCTGTCGATGGATGATATTATTTCCGCTTCTTTTCCTCTTCCGCTTTTTTCTCGCCGCCTGCCATGTGGCCGAGGTAATCGGGAAGCTGCACCCCGGCCATGCGCGCGACATCCTGAAGCGGCGGGATGCTCTTGATCATGCCCGCGAGAAAGTTCGCGGTCGAGGAGCCGCCCGAGGCCGAGTCCCAGACCGTTACCTTGTCGATCCGGATGTTCTTGATCGCCTCCACCTGGAGCTGCACGATCTCCTGCAGCTTCTCTATCATGAGGATGGTAGATGCCGCGGTCGCGTCGCCGTTGCAGCTCGCAAGGAGGTTCTGGTAGCCGGAGGCCTTCGCCTCGAGCACCTGGCGTATGCCCCGTGCCTCCGCCTCGTATTTCATGAGCACGGCGTCCGCTTCGCCCCTGGCCTGGCGGCGGGTCTGTTCCGCCCCGGCCTCGGCCATGATCTCGATGTTGCGCTTCTCGATCTCTTTCTTCACGACCTCCTCGGCGTTAAGCCGCTCCTGCTCGGCAAGGTACTGGGCCTTCTGTATCTCCGCAGCGGCGGCAAGCCGCGCCGTCTCCGATTTCTGCTGGGCCTCGGCCTGGCGCACCTTGTACTCCGCGTCCGCGGCGGCGATGTCGGCCTTCGCCCTGTTCTCGCCTACCACCGCCTCCGCCTCCTGCTGCTGCACGTACACGCGCTGCTCGGCCTCGGCCTTTTTCTTTCCCTTCATGGCCTCGGCCAGGTTCTCGGCCACGCGGATTTCCTTCTCCCTGTTTGCCGCCGCCTCGCCGATGATGGCCGCCGCTTCCTGCTGCTGGAGGAAGATGCGCTGGTCGGCTTCGGCCTTCTTCTTGCCCTTGGAGGACTCGGCCTCGTTTTCGGCCACGCGGATTTCCTTCTCCCGGTTGGCGCCGGACTGGCCGACCGCGCCCAGCTTCTCCTGCTCGGCCACGTCCACCCGGGCCTTGTTGATCGCCTCGGACGCCGATTTTTTACCGATGCTCTCAATGTAGTCCGAGGTATCGGTAATGTCGGTGATGTTCACGTTTATCAGGTAAAGGCCGATCTTGTTCAGCTCGGGCTCCACGTTCTTCCTGATGGATTCCAGGAAGCTTTCCCGGTCTTGGTTGATCTGCTCGATGGTGAGCGAGGCCACCGTAAGCCGCAGCTGGCCGAAGATGATCTCGCGCGACATCTCCTCGATCCGCTCGGCCTCGAGGTTCAGGAGCCGCACTGCCGCGTTGTTCATGATGGCCGGGTCCGTGCTGATCCCCACCGTGAAGGTGCTGGGCACGTTGATCCGAATGTTCTGGAGCGAGAGCGCGTTCTGCAGAGGGATGTTGATGGTCATGGGGGTCAGCGACATGAACGCGTAATCCTGGATCAGCGGCCAGACGAAGGTCCCGCCTCCGTGGATGCACCGGGCCGACTGTCCCTCGCCCACCTTGCCGTACACGACCAGTATCTGGTCGGACGGGCACCGCTTGTAGCGGGACGCCCAGAACAGGGCTATTATCAGGAGCAGGGTGACCAGCACGATAATGAGAATGCCGAAGCTCAATCCGATCATGAGTTGTCCTCCATGTAGCACGTTGCCCCGATGGTATCGGGACTAGATTTTATGCACGACCAGGGTATTTCCCTTGTAATAGACCACGAGCACGTTTTCGCCGGGGACGAGAGCCGTTTTCCCGTCGCTCACAGCCTCGTATTCGAGCAGGCGGTTCTGCACCACGACCTGCACCTTGCCCACGCCTCCGGGGGGAATGGTCAGGTACACGGTCCCCTCCTGCCCGACGGCGTTGGCTATGTCCACCGTGCCG
>JAKJGD010000136.1 GCA_022704585.1 Spirochaetota bacterium
GAAAATATTGCCGGACCTGGAGCCGGGGAACGGCAATGGGCCAGCGCATGACAGTTCGACGAATGCTCTCATACGGTATTTCCGGGCCAGGCAGAAACGGACCTGATCTGCCGCAGGAGCGTATGAACGATAACAGCGTGTTTTCAAACGACGATCGGGAAAAACTGAGGCAATTCGGGCTCCTTGATGCCGAGGCGAACACTATCAGGGACAAGGACAAAATACTCATCAAGGGTCTCTTCCAGAATTTTTACGGGAAGAAGCTCAACGTGGGGATCGGGTTTCAGCGTGCGCATGGTGCGGTCCTTTCGGGCGATTATTTCGACCTCATCCAGCTTCCAGACGGAAACTACCTGTTCATATTCGCCGACATGAGCGGGCACGGACTACCCGCCTATACGAATCTGGTGCGCCTCAGATCGGCCGTAACCATTGCGATCGGCGAGGCGCAAAAGATATACGAGCAGTCCGGCTCAGTAGATTCCGAATTTTTGGTCCGCACCATCAGTACCATGTTCACCGATATCATGGAAGGCGCGAACTCCCATGATTTCGCCTGCGTGATTTTCACCTTCATCAGTAACGCCGGTGACCGCTTCCACTTGAAATTCTACAACCGGGGCATGCTCTTCCCGATCATACTCCGAAAATTCGAGAAACAGGTCGTGGGGATGTATAATCTCAACAGGGAAGAGCAGGGCTGGCGCCCCCTGAAAGGGAACCTCCTGAGCAGCGACCTGAGGATGCTGCTGGAAGACAAATACAACGAGACGCCGCATTGTGATTTCATCATGTACGAGGGCGATTCGATCCTGTATTACAGCGACGGCATCATCGAGGCATGCCATCATGACAGGCCGACAGACGAGTACGGCGAGGAGCGGATAAAACAGATCCTGCTGGACCACGTAAACCTCATGCCGCAGCTCGTGGTCCAGGAGCTGTTCGAATCGGTATACGGTTTCATGGGAAGGCGGGAGCAGCAAAAAGATGACATGACGGCAGTCCTTATTGATTTTCCCCCCGTGCGTTATTAAAAAAGTTGACACCCACCATTGCTCTGACTTAGCTGTTCTTATGTGACGCAAGGAGCAGGCTTATGGACAGCATCATCAAGAAAATAGAAAAACAGACCATGCTGAATGACTACCTTACCCCTGCCATCATCAGGGAGAAGGACGTCAAGCTCGGTCTGCGGAACCCGGACGGTACCGGCGTTGTAGCCGGAATTACCACGAAAGGACGGGTCGATGGCTACCAGAAGATCCTGAAAGATCCCGTGAAAAGGACCTACGAGGTCAGGCCGGTGCCCGGCAAGCTTTTTTACTGCGGGTATGACGTGGAGGACATAGTAGCTGCTGTTGAAAAACAGAAGCGCTTCGGTTTCGAGGAAGTGGCCTATCTGCTCCTGGCGGGCGAGTTGCCGAAACAGGCCGACCTCCGGAAATTCATAAAGGAGCTCGGGAAGAGAAGGGCTCTCTCCAAGGTTGAGCGCCAGATCATCATGAGCGAGGTCCAGAATGACAACCAGATGTTCGCGCTCCACAGCGTAATCTCGCACCTGAACCGTTGCGACGAGGAGGCCGATTCCACGGCCATCGACGTGGTATGCCGCCAGAGCATCAATCTCATAGCAAAGTTCCCGACCATCGTTGCGGCAAATTATAACGTCCTGCGCTACAGCAAGGGCTTTGACCTGAGAATCATTCGCCCGCGCCAGGAGCTCTCAACGGCCGAGAACTTCCTCTACCTCCTCCACGGGGATGTCCCCGACCCGGAAGAGGCGCACCTTTTTGATATAGCGCTGATCCTCCACGCCGAGCATGGCGGCGGTAACAACTCCACGTTCTCCGTACGCTCCGTTTCTTCAAGCGGAGCGAATACATACATGGCGATCGCGGCTGGCATCGCTTCCCTGTCAGGGCATCTGCACGGGGGTGCGAACGAGTCCGTGAAGCTCATGATGAAAGAGCTCAAAAAGAGCGTCAGGGACTGGGAGAGCGACCGCGAGATCAAGGCATATCTGCACAAGATCATCGAAGGCAAGGTGGGCGACATGTCCGGCAAAATTTACGGATTCGGGCATGCCGTGTATACGATTTCCGACCCCCGTGCGATCATTCTCCGCGAATATGCGCGGAAACTGTCCGTCAAGAAAGAAATGCACGACGAATTTTTGCTCTACGAAAAGGTTGAAAAACTGGCGACTGAAATGCTGAACGGACGCGGCATGAAGATCATGAGTGCCAATGTAGATTACTATTCGGGATTCATCTACGAGATGTTGGGCATACCGCGGGAGCTGTACACGCCGATTTTTGCCATGGCGCGGGTCGTGGGATGGTGTGCGCACCGGATCGAGCAGATCATGCAGGGTAAAATCATACGACCGGCATACATCCAGGTAAGCTCGGACGTGAAGCAGTACCAGAATCTCAGGGACAGGAAGTAAAAACCGGCACGTGGAGGACGGGCGGTTATCGTGCATTCCGGCGGTCCGGTATCCCTTACCTCCCGAGCATCCGCTTGTAATAGCCGTCTTTATAAATCCTCGTCCTGTCAATGAACCCGCGGTAACGCCTGGCCACGGCAGGGTGTTCTGCCGAGATATCCTTTTTTTCTTCCGGGTCCTTACCGAGATCATATAGCTCTTCAGCCCCGTCCGACGTTCTGCGTATGTATTTCCATTGCTGGTCGACAATTCCCATATAGTCGTCTTTCCATGAGGTGTGGAGAACAGCCATCTGCTCGGCATGTTCCGAAAGGACCGGAACGCCTTCCTGCTCCGGGCGTTGCGGTATTCCAAGTATGTCAAGTATGGTCGGGAGCACGTCTATGTGGCGGGTGATTCCCTCGAAATACTCCGGCGCGTCAAACAGTTCTTTGTTGTATATGAGAAACGGCACGTGCACATTCTCGTTATACAGGAAAAGAGGGTGATTATAGTTCATCTTGTGCTGGTAGAAAGCCTCCCCGTGATCGGCGAAAATGAACAGCAGCGTGTCTTCAAGGCAGCCCGCGCGTTCAAGCTCGTCAACGAGCATTCCGAGTGATGCGTCCGCATAGTGAAGCGAGTTCAGGTAATTGACCCACGTCTTTTTTTTCCCCGCTGCTTCAGCCGAATCACCCGCAATTCGAAAGGAGTTGTCCGGATATGCGTAAGGATGGTGCGGGTTTACCGGGAGGAACACCATGAAGTAGGGGGAATCACGCTTTTTCGAGATGAATTCGATCGCCGGTTTTATCATGGCGCGCTCGTCAACCCCCCATCCGATCTGCCGGTTATAGGGCGGTATCCCGATAAGATCATCGTATTCGACGATCGCGTCAAACTTCCTGTTTTTAAGAAAGCGCTTCTGTCCGGCGTAGCCGAGTCCACCTGTATGTATGAGGCAGGTGCGGTACCCCCGGTCCTTGAGGATCTCCGGCAGCGTGCGCAGGTGTATGTCGGGGTATTTCTGGATTACCATGTCCTTCGAGTTAAGGTCATAGGCCGAGGTGAGCACAGACATCAGTGCGTTCGCTGACAGGGGATAATTCGCATAGTGGTTAAGAAAATTGATGCTGTTTTTTTCAAGGCGGTGCCATGTTTCAACAACATATCTGCCGTTGATCTTCATGTCGTAATACTTACGGGGCGTAGATTCGAAGAAATAAAGTATGATGTTATAGCGCTTGTTGCGAGGGATGGACCCTATCCGTTCATGTCGTTTGACGGTTTCAAGTGACGCGGTATCAAGCCTGAACCTGAATTCGGTTGATGGCGATGTTCCCGGTGAATCCTGATTAACGGGCGAGGCGGCTCCCGAGCCGAAAAGGTTCAGGATCGGATTTGCCGTAAATTCATGCAGAAGAGATATGTTTCTGGATATCTGGTCCGCGCGGTATCGGCCTGCAAACCGGTTGCGTTCGATTGAAGCGTCGGTAGATGCGCTGAGCAGCAGAAAAACGAGTACCAGAACCGGGACTGTCAGCGCTGCGAGCCGTGTCGTGAGCAGCCCGGACCGTTTCATTCTCAGCCTGTTGCTGATGCGTTCGCGATAATACAGGAATGCATGGGATGCCGCGGAGATGGCTGAAAACAGGAAAAACATGAGGTAAAATTCACCGGAAAATTCGGCCATCGCCGAGTCAAGGACGTTGCCCAGCCCGGAGAAATGTTCCCGGCCGGCAAAATTAGATTGAAATGCGGTCTGGTACACCCTGAAAAAATCCATGCTGAACAGGATGAAAAAGATAAACAGGACCGAGAAGGACGCAAGAATGACATGCAGCGCGCGCCGGGCACCCGCAAACACCAGGGCGATACAAAGAACAAGCAGGATGGCGGAAACGATCAGTATGCTGTCATGGTGCAACGAAAGCGAGAGGAACTCGTAAATGCCGTTCAGCTTGAGGTCCGGATAGATCTCCGTGACAAGAGAGTACACCCTGACCCTGTACAGGATGTTCATGAGAATTATGATAGAGCCGTGCAGAATGAGCAGCGGCACAATCGACGAGTAGCGGGGTTTGATTATTGTTCGTATCCAGTTCATTTCACGTTAATCCCGGTCTTTTGTGGTACAGGAAATACAGATACGGGTGCGGGTCAAGCACTTTGCCGGTTCAGGAAACACGGGTCGGGGAGCTGCCTTTCCGGGCATATACAACCATGGAGCTTGTAAGCGCGAAATCTCCGCAATGAATCTTGCTGAGCCCGTGATATGCCGCGATACGAAGCCATGCGCGGTAATCCCATACGGAGGAAAAACAGCCACGCGATTTTTTAAGTTTGGGCAGGAGCCCGAATTCGACCGGGTGGAATACAGTAACCGGGTTAAAACCGCAGCCCCTGAGGGTCATGACGAGGTTTCTGCGGGAGAAATATGACAAATGGCCGGGCATGAAATATGCATAGCGCGCACCGTAATACCGCGCCTGGAGCCCCTCCATGTTGGCGGTCTGAACCATCAGAAGGCCGTTGTCATCGAGCAGGCGGTAGCATTCCCTGAGCGCTGCAGCCGGATCGGGGAGATGCTCCAGGAGCTCAACCATGGTAATCACCGAGAAATATTTTTCTGGAAAAGGATGATCGCGAAGTGACCCGATATGGACCCTGTCGCCAAACAGCTTTTTAGCGTATCCGCCCGCATGGGGCGACAGCTCGATGCCGTGCGGGAGGTAATAGCGCGATGCGGACTTCATCAAACCGCCGAAGGATGATCCGACATCAAGATAGTTGCCGGCGGGCACGATCTCATGGAGCCGATCTATACGTTTATTCCACACGTGCATTGAGTATGCTTCGGTTTCCCTCTCGTCAAGGTAGGAATATTCGGCACTGCCGGAATAATAGCCTTCGCCGTACAGTCCGTTGATCGCCTCGTCGATCAAGCGTGGATTCATGAACATGAACCCGCATTTTTTACAACGATCGATAATAAACGCGGGAGTATATCTCCGGATTTCATACCGGCGCTCCAGCGTGTATCCCATACAGAGGGGACAGCGTTCTGCGGGTGCTTCAAATAGGTCATTGTTGGGCATCGTGCACCTGTGCCGGGTCCGGTCCGGAAGCGAATCAGTTCCGGGCCTGGATTATCCAGTGGGATATAATGCTGGACATATCTCCCATCAGGGTCCGTTCTATCAGGCCGTACGAATACTCGCTGAACACGGACAACTCTTTCTTGATCTCGTTTTCCGAATAAAAGGACGCCGTTGAACCGCTGATATCTTTCAGGTCGGTTATCCATGTGTCATTCCCGAGATGTTTGCCTCTTTTCAGGTATGTGTCCCGGGACGACCTGAGTGTGGCGAATAAGTATCCGTCCTTTTTAAGGGTCCTGATGATTTCTGCGAGCATTGGCGCGAGGTCGGTTTTGACATTGTAGTGGAGAGATCCCCACGCGATAATAATATCGGCCGTATCGTCTTTCAGCGGCAACCGGGTGTTGTTGGCCTGGGCCAGCAGTGCCTGGCCGGTTTTCCGGGATATCGCGAGGGCGCCGTGGCTCATGTCAAGCCCGACGATACGCGCCACACCGATATCCGAGAGGAGCTTGAGGTGCCTGCCGCTGCCGCACCCCAGGTCAACGGCAGTCAGTGCCCCGGGTTCCCGGACTGTTTTATTTAGCAGGCGGACCAGGTTCTCGTCCGGGTACAGGAGCTCGGACTTAATGCGGGTATAATGGTTGTCCCAGGATCGGGCTTCCACAGGTCACTTGATCCTCATGTTGAAATTTGAAACCGCCTGTTCGGACAGCGCGATAGCCTCGTCCACCGTGGGTGCGGTCACTGCAACGACTGCGACGCGATCATGGTTGTTGACCGGTTCATTGATG
>JAKJGD010000137.1 GCA_022704585.1 Spirochaetota bacterium
GAAAAAGGAGACCGGGACTGCCGATCCGGAAGGCAACACGCCCCTGCACAGCGCAAGCGCGAAGGGCATCACGAAAGAAGCAAAGCTCCTCGTGTCGCGGGGCGCGGACCTGAACGCCCGGAACAAGGCGGGAAATACGCCGCTCCACGCAGCCGCGGAAAAGGGGAAGATCTCCACGGTGAGGCTCCTGCTCGACAGCGGCGCACGGGCGGACATAAGGAACGCGAAAGGCCTCACGCCGGCAGCGCTCGCGAAGAAAAAAGGCCACCGGTCGGCGTACCGGATGCTTGACGCGGCGGAAAAAAAGCTTCGCAAGGCCAGGTGAGCACCGCCCGTTTCATCCCGATACCGGGACGGCGGTCCCAATGTTGCTTGACATTTCATTCCGGGACCGCCATATTAAAAGAAAAAAAGGAGGACCACATGCCGGACACGTCACGAGAAGAACGCAGGAAAAAAATCCTGGAAGCTCTGAACAAGGCGCGCTCCATGGAGCTCCATGCCATTCACCAGTACATGAACCAGCACTACAACCTGGACGACAGGGACTACGGAGAGCTGGCCGCCAACGTCAAGCTCATTGCCATAGACGAGATGCGGCACGCCGAGATGTTCGCCGAGCGGATCAAGGAGCTGGGCGGCGAGCCCACGACGGAGATGGCCGACAAGGTCACCCGCGGGCAGGAAGTCGAGGCGATGTTCCCCATGGACGCCGGCCTCGAGGACACGACCATGGACGAGTACAACCGCTTCGCGCGCATATGCCATGACAACGGCGACAGCGAAACCATGAAGCTGTTCGAGACCATCATCGGCGAAGAGCAGACACATTTCAATTATTTCGACAACGTGGGCGAGCACATCAAAAAGCTGGGCGCATCGTACCTGGCGCGGATCGCCGGGACCCCGGCGGACACGGGTCCGCCCTCGAAAGGCTTTGTCACCGGCGGCGGGAACGCCTGAAAGCGTGTTTTCACCGGCCGCTGCCGCCTTCTCTCCGGGGCCGGCGGCGGCTAATCCCCCCACCGCCGCGGGTACTGAAACCTGCAGAAGTTGAAAGTTTCTTCCTCGAACTTGATAAGGTCGGCGTTCTCGCCGAAATATCTCTTCCTGGCGTCGTCGAGCTTCCGGGCGCGCTCATCGCCCTCGTATCTACCGACGATGTCATACCGCTCCTGGTTGTACTTGAGGCCCCGCGCCCAGAGGTCATCCTGCAGCCGGTCTATCTCCTCCATCTTCTTTACCATGTCTGCCGGGAGGCCCAGCGTCGTACGGACGCGCCTCAGGTACGCGGCCCTCTCGCCCGGGTCCATGTTGTTCAGGTCCGCCTGGACCGACTGCAGCTCAAAGAATTTTTTCGTCAGGTCGTAATTCCTGACCGTCACCTCGTCTTCCGTTTTCCCGGACGAGATGTCCGCGTCCCGCGTGTAGAGGCCCCTGGTGTAGTCGCTATAGGCCGCCAGCCTGCCGTTCGGTGTCGCGTCGGTGTCCCGATCCAGCCGGGTGAGTACCTCGGACAATTTCGTTTCGGAAATCTCCGTCTCCCATATCTCGTCGCATTCGTCTCCGAATATCTCGCGCCTCTTTTCCATCATCCGGGCCCTCTTGTCGTCGAAGCCCATGCTCTGCAGCTCGCTCCTGCTGTCTGAAAGATATTCGTCATACTCCGCGAGCTTCTCGAGCTTGTCCGCCAGCTCCACCGCGTACCCGGGAAACTCCGCCTGGACGATGATTTTTATCCGCTCCTTCCAGTCATACGGGTTCTTTTTTTTCAGGTAGCGCATCAAGCCGCCGAGGAGCCTGACCTGGATCCGCTTGTTTGAGAGCTTCTTCCCGTACCGCTCCTTCATCATCCCGATGATCGACTCGATCTCCGGGTCCTCGCCGATGACTTTCTTCAGGTCCAGGTCCTCCCTGAAATACGAGGTGCTTCCGAAAAAATTGCTCCAGATACTCTCGTGTTTCACGGAATGTTCCGTTCCCGGGGACGTGCGGGACGCGCCGCTGTCTCGCGTGAGATACACGAGCAGCGCTATGACCCCGGCAAACGCCGCAGCGGCGGCGATCAGATGGCTCCTTTTCATGGTGATCCGGCTCCTGGAATAATTGAGCAGGCGCGGCCATGCGGCCGCGCCTCCATAAAGACCCTTTCGGGGAATGTCCGGGGCCGCGGATAACGGTCCCCGGTGATGAATCTACTAGCGGTACGCCCCCACCGCAACCATTTTATTCCAGATCTTCTTTGCGATGACAGCCGCGCCGGGATTGGCGGGGTGGATGCCGTCAGACTTGATATAGGTCGATTCATGGCCCACGAAATCCGCGCGGGGATCGATGAACCAGCAATTGGCGGGGGAAACTGCGCAGGACACTGCAAGCTGGTCGTCGGCATAGTTTACCGCCGGGTTCAGCTTCGTTTTTCCATAGAGCAGCGTGGTCAGAGTCCCGGCTTTCAGCCTGTAATACCCGAGGTGGAAAATGTTGTCAACGCCGTCGTAATTCATGTCTTCCCAGAGGGCTTCCGCCTTGTCAAGCACGCCGTTTATATACGTCTTGCACGAGGAAGAGAGCGTGGTGGAAGTCTGGCATGCCTGGCTCCAGTACACATCCATGAGGATATTGTTGCCGCCGGCGTCCATGATAATGGTTTTTATGGATGGACGCGCCGCGATAGCGGTGTTGTACTGCCGGGTAATGTATTCAACGGTATCACCGCTCTTTGAATAATCCTTGTAGGATTTCCCTGCCAGCGCCTTTAAATTCGTGTGGATGAAGCCGTCAAGGTCATAAATTGAATCCCCAACGATCGAAACATCAAATTCATTTGCCGTCGGATTATTCATGTCAGCCATACCGCAACCGATAACTATAAAAAATAATGATACTATTAAACCCGCAAAAATCAGCTTCTTCATGCTATCCTCCTGAGAATTATTGCTTTTTTTTATTCACCCTCCATAAAAAAGACGGCTGGACGGTATTTTTAATGTATGTAATACAATATACAAAGTCTTGACATAATCAATAATTGTTGAAATTGTCCATTTTAATGACGTTTTTTTTATTTAAATGAGGAAATTGAAGGTTTTCGAGATTAAAGGCGGGGTCAGAGCAAAATTACACAGAGGGTTGAATGGATGTTTGAGTATTTGAGGGAGATAACTCATTTAAGCAAACCCGTGTATCACGCAGACAAGAACAAGCGCAGAAGACTCATTCTTGTAAAAGATACTCTCTATGTATTCGTCGCCTACTGTATAACCCTGGCAGCTTCGTTTGCCGCCCGCTCGATCGGCCTTATGCAAATGCCGTACAGTGTCCTGCTCTGCCTGCTATTGTGGGCCTGCCTGGTAACCGTGATATTCATGTCGATCATCCTGTCAATTGGAGAAATAAGCCGCCGGTTCGCCGATTCCATCTATACGGTACAGTTCGTCATATGGCTGGCAACATACAGCACCTGGGTCTATTACCTCGAGGGGATGCGGTCCACCGGGCTCCTCTTCGCCCTCATGGCCGTGGTGTTTCTTTTCTCCAAGGCAAGCCTGATCCAGTCATATCTCCTTGCCGGCGCGATCGCGGGGGTCCAGGCAGGGGTCTCCTTCTATGGTATCACATTCGCGGGCCAGCCCGGCTCCGTTGCCAGGGAGGCCTATTTCGCGATCTGCTTCTTCCCGGTCGCCCTGTTCATCACGTACCTTTCCGGCCACTATACCCGGCAGAACGACCGGAGCAAGCAGGCCAGGCACATGGTCATGTCCCGCGAGGCGCTCTGGCGCGGGATGCATAAAACCATCGACAACATCGAAAGCACCCGTTTCGGATCCTCGTATCTCTACGACATGATATTCGAATTCTGCGGCGCGGCTGAAGGGTGCGTATTCTCCGGCGAAAGCGGCGGCCGGGACCTGCGCGCGGTATTCTCGAAGATGGATCAGGGCGGCGGCATGATTGAACCTGTTCGGGCGGCGGCGGAAACGATCATCGGGTCCGGCCGCTCGGGCATAATCAGGGGCGAGGAGGTCATGCGGGCCGGCGGCGTCCCCGCGGCCCCGGATGACGCTCTGTTCATCTCGTTCAAATCGGCGGACGGCACCCCCGGCGTCTGCTGCCTGGTACGCCCGCGCCTTATGGACGCGGTCGCGCAGGACGAGATCGACGCGATCCAGGGCATCCTGTCCCGGTCGCTGGCCATCCAGGCGCAGCCTCCGGCCCCTGCGGACAGCGCCGCTCCCGATGAAGAGAACAATCCGCCGCTGACCCTGGCGGCGCAGGACAAGATAAGCAAGGCCATCTCGTTTATCAGGGACAACTTCAATTCCGAGATTTCCCGCGACGGCCTGGCCTCGCACCTCGACCTGAGCCCCAATTATTTCGGGAAGCTCTTCACCGAGTACACCGGGATGAAGATGAACGATTTCATAACAGACCTCAGGATCAGCGAGGCGACGAGACTGCTCAGGGACACCGGCGAGCAGATAATAGACATTGCCTTCGCGGTGGGATTCAACAACCTCAGGACATTCAACCGCGCATTCTTCAAATGCGTCGGCATGACGCCGCGGGAGTATCGCTCCGGGGGCGCGCAGCAGGGCCCCGAAGCGGTCACTTCCCCGTGATCAGGTTGGGAAGCTCGTCCGTGTCTCCCGGCCGGACAGGGAAATGCTCTTTCAGGATGCCGCCGGCGCGCTCCACCGCGGCGCACAGGGCCTCTCCCTGCCTGTTGTTCCTGATCCCGTCGATGATAATGGCAACGAGCCCGTCCCACTCCCCCTGCCCGACCTTCTCATTGATCCCCCGGTCGCCGAGCACCCACACCATGCGCTCAAAAATCGACACGTAAATGAGGACACCGGTCTCCAGCTTCGTCCGGTACAGGCCCTCCTGATAGAAGCTCGCGATCGCGGAGGTGCGCACCTGGTCCAGCATTTCGCCTTCCGGGACGAATATTCGCTTGAGCCAGAGGACCCTGTCAACCAGCAGGTAGGCGATAAGGAAGAGCACGGTCTCCAGTCCCAGGAAGACCCAGATATCACGCACGAACGCGGCTACTTTTGGCCCGATGAAAAAATCGCCCAGCAGCGCGAGGGGGACCGAGATGGCCAGGCCCCCGATTACTCCGGAGAGCGGGTAGCTCCCGCTCGACGAAACGACCATGGGCACGATCTCGCCAGCAGTGGTTTTCTCGACTTTTTGTACCGATTCGGTAATCTTCACTCTGTCCGTATCGGAAAGAAATTTTTTTACCAGGTCTTTCATGCTGTTCCTCGTGTATTCATGAATGCGAGGGTGATCATCCTCGCCCGGATCGCGCGGTTCAGCAACCGCGCCGAAGGACCGCAAGCGATTGCGGGCCTGTCACCATTCTCCGGAAGCGCCGCCGCCGCCGAAGCTGCCGCCGCCCCCGCTGTAACTGCCGCTGCCGGAGCCGCCGCTGTCGCCGCTCGAGCTGCTGCTGCTTGAGCTGCTGCTGCCCGAGTCGCTCGAGCTGCCGGAACTGTCGCTGGAGCCGCCGCCCCCGCCGGCAAACGCACCGGGAAATTTAATTGCAAGGATGATTATTATGAGAATGATCAGCCCCATGCCCCCGAAAACCGCGAACATGGTGATGGTCAACTCGGTCCAGAAGGGCTTCTCAATTGCCGGGTCTTCCGCCATGCCGGGGTATTCGCCTTTGACCGCCCGCAGGATGCCGGAGGCGCCCATTAAAATGCCCAGGTCGAACTCGCCCTTCTTGAAGTGGGGCTTGACTTCGTTATCGATGATCCTTCCCGCGTACAGGTCGGTGAGCCTGCCCTCGAGGCCGTACCCGACCTCGATCCGCATCTTCCGGTCGTCCCGGGCGACAAGGAAGATGACGCCGTTATCAAGCTTCTTCTGCCCGATCTTCCAGGTCCCGGCTACCTTCATGGAATACTCCTCGAGCGGCTCGCCCTGGAGCAAGGGGACCGTGAGCACGACGACCTGCGTGGACTCTTCTTTCTCGAAATCGGCCAGCTTACGTTCCAGGTACGGTGCCGACGTCGGGTCTTTCAGCATGTTCGCGTAATCGTTGACGTGCCCTTTCAGGGGCGGCACGTCGAGGGCCGCGAGAGGCAGGGCGGCCGCGCCGATAACGACGACAAGCAGTATACCCGGGATTATACGTTTCATCTTTTCTCCGCGCATTATTATCATGATATGTCATTGCGAGGAGTCCTCGCTTTTCGAGGGCGTCGAAACACCCTTCGACTGCACTTCGACTCCGCTCAGTACAAGCGCGCAGGGACCAATCGGTTGCCGAGCGACTTGCGCTGAGCGGAGTCGAAGCGAGCCGAGGCGCG
>JAKJGD010000138.1 GCA_022704585.1 Spirochaetota bacterium
CAGGGCCCCTTCGTGGACTCGATCAGGTCGCCGATCAGCTGCTCCATCGTTGCACGCGTCAGCGTGACAAGCAGGTGCCGCGGGCCGCTCTGGTCAGCGGTGAGGAACGGTATGTTAATCTCGGTCTGCGACTTGCCGGAGAGCTCGATTTTTGCCTTCTCGGCCGCTTCCTTGAGGCGCTGGAGCGCCATCTTGTCTCCCGCCACGTCTATGCCCGTCTGCTTCTTGAATTCCCTTATCAGCCATTCTATGATGCGCTGGTCGAAGTCGTCGCCGCCAAGGTGCGTATTGCCGTTGGTGGACTTCACCTCAAACACGCCGTCTCCCAGCTCGAGGATCGATATGTCGAACGTGCCGCCTCCCAGGTCATACACCGCGACCTTCTCGTTCTTTTTCCCTTTCTTGTCCAGGCCGTATGCAAGTGCAGCGGCCGTGGGCTCGTTAATGATCCGCTCGACCTCAAGGCCGGCGATCCGGCCGGCATCCTTGGTGGCCTGGCGCTGCGCGTCGTTGAAATATGCCGGTACCGTGATGACCGCGCGGGTCACTTTCTCGCCCAGGTAGTCCTCCGCGGTCTGCTTCATCTTCTGCAAGATGCGCGCGGATATCTCCTGCGGCGTGAAATCCCCGGCCGCGGTTTTTACCCTGACCCCGCTGGCGTCTTCTACGACCTGGTACGGCACGATCCTGGTCTCTTCTTTCACTTCCTGAAAGCGCCTTCCCATGAACCGCTTGATCGAGCGGATGGTGTTCGTCGGGTTTGTTATGATCTGGTTTTTTGCGACCTGCCCGACAAGACGCTCTCCCTTGTCGTTGAAGGCGACAATGGATGGGGTCGTCCGCTGTCCCTCGGCATTCTGTATGACCGAGGGGTCGCCGCCCGCCATGACCGCCACGCAGGAGTTGGTTGTCCCTAAATCTATTCCGATAATTTTACTCATTTCATGCCTCCTTTTTACAATGAAGCCCGGCCTCTATCCTCGGATACAAGGCCGGGCCCATACCTGTTGTTTATCTCCTTAGCTGATTTTAATTCACATCAATAGTGATTTTTTTCGGCTGAGCCTTCTCATCCTTTGCGAGCTCTATTTCGAGAACGCCATTCTTATAGTGGGCCTTTACACCGTCTGCCTTGATCCCTTCCGGGAGCTCGATCGTACGGCTGAAGGACCCGAAAGACCGCTCGCAGTAGTAATAGTTCCTGTCCTTGCCCTCTTCCTTCTTCTCGGCTTTTTTCTCACCCGAGATTGTAAGCATGGTATTGTGCAGCGTCACGTTCAGGTCTTTCTCATCAAGACCGGGAATCTCGGCTTTCACATATACAGCTTTTTCATCCTCTTGGACATCCACTCTCGGGTTAAGGTCATTGCCGATGAACTCAACCGGAACATTTAAAAAATCGTCGAACAGATTTGTTAAAGAATAATCTGTCCCGTTTGTGTTAGCTAATCCCCATCTCATAGTGGACCTCCTGTTTTATTGTTAGCACTCATCAATGGTGAGTGCTAACAATTTCTATTAATAATATACATAAGAGAGCTGCAATCGTCAAGTGTGAAGGATAAAAAAATGATTATTAATTTTCAGATAATATTATTGGGGGGTCATTTGCTTGATAATAACTCAATTTTTTCTTTTTTTTGGGTTGAGCATTACAATAAAATATTTTTGTTCAATAAATTATCTGCTGATATATCTGAGCTGGTTTACAACGATACCTATATAGTTATCAATCCCCGGCGCTCGTGTTTCATGACCACGCCGGGGATTCAAATCTATCGTTTAGCGCTAATGTAAACTCAACTATGGCCTTTCTCCGACCGTTATAAAAAGCGTGACCCGGCCCTTGTTTCTCCATACCTCAATCTTAAGGGACTTTCCGATCGGCGTTTTTTCCACAACGTCCACGAGATCGCCGTAATCCTTCACCTGCTTTCCGCCGGCAGACAGGATAATGTCTCCGACCTGTATTCCGCCCTTAACGCCCGGCCCCCCTTCAACCACCTGGCCGACAAGGGCGCCCTGGGCATCCTTGAGACCGAGCTCTTTCGCATATTCCTCGGTCAGGGGAACGATCTGCACCCCGAGGTAACCGCGCTTGACCTTTTTGTTTGTTTTGAGCTCCTGCAGGATTATTTTCGCCGTATTGATCGGAATGGCGAACCCTATGCCGATATTACCGCCGGTCTGGGAATATATCATACGGTTTATTCCGATAACCTCGCCGTAGATATTCATGAGCGGCCCGCCGCTGTTCCCCGGGTTGATAGACGCGTCAGTCTGGATGTGCGCCTGGCTGTCTCCCATGAGGTCCAGGTCGCGCCGGCCCACTGCGCTCACCACACCGACGGTGAAGGTCCGGACCAGCCCGAAAGGATTGCCTATCGCGATGGCCCAGTCGCCCACCATTACGGTGTTCGAGTCTCCCAGGAAGACCGGCTCGAGCTTTTCCTTCGGATTTATTTTCAGGAGTGCGATGTCCGTCCGCTCGTCCGAGCCGATCACGCTCGCATCATAAACGATGGAATCAATGTTGACCTTGACCTTGTCCATTCCCGCGACCACGTGATGGTTGGTACAGATGTAGCCGTCCTCCGAAAGTATGAACCCGGTTCCGAGGCCGGTCCTTTTCCGGGTCTGCGGCATGTTCTGCCGGGGAGCGCCGAAAAACTCCCTGAAAAGCGGGTCATCCATGAACGGGTTACGCTGCATCCTGACGGTTTGCTCCGTGCTGATGTAAACGACCCGGTGTTTGTTGATCTCAAACACCTTCCGGAACGAGTTCTGGACCTTGACGGCGTCACCGACCTGCTCCGCGCCTTTCAGGGGTGATTCGCCGGACGCCCCGAGCAATCGCCCGCCACCGCCCGAACAGGAGGTCGGCTGCAGCAATGACACCATCACAAATACAGACAGCAGTGGCAGAATGGCAATGACTGCGATACGAGATTTTTTCATGACAAGCCTCCGCGTATATACTGATTCAATAAAATTTAACGCCGGCAGCTCATAGCCATACCGACGTTTATCATACCGTGCACTCCGGGTCCCGGTCCCGGTCAGCGATTATTCCTGATTACAATTCCATGTAGAGAACCGGATTATTATTTAAGTGTGATCATGGGGCGATAAAAGTTACACCGCATCCCGGTATTAATTTCTTGCAAAAGGGGCATGGGAGCATATACTGGCCTTGAAATGATTTTTTTTTGTAACAGGAACCGTTCCCGCGATTACGCATGAAAAGTAAAAAAAACCACCATTCAATAACCATCGGTTTTTCAACCACGAGACAGGCGTCCTCCCGGTTCATCCGCTGGATAACCGCCTCGTCCTGCAGCCATGCCTTCATCGCGTTCGATGACAGCGTGCTCGGTCTACGAATGGTTATGCAGGCCCAGTCATGGGGCTTCGAGCTCCGGCCATGGAACCGCTGGCTCAGGGAAAACATACTCGTTGCCGAATTCGCGCCAGTTGCCGGGCCCCTTGACGGGGCGCTTGCCAGCCTGGCGGAGCGGCTGGGGACCAAGTTCAATTACCGGAGCGCGATCTTCATCGGGATAAAAAGCCTGCTATCCTCATGGTATAAAAACCGCTTCACCCTGAACATCAACCGGAGCCCCTGGAAGCTCACCTGTTCCGAATCAGTGGTCCGCTTTTTACAATACGGCAACTACCAGGCCACAACATTTCTTGATCCAGAGACGACGAGCCCCGGCCTTCTTTTACGGGAGGTGATGCGCAATCCCGAGGAATTCAAGCCGCTTAACATAAACGCGCGGTACCTGCTCTTTGACAGGAACATCAGAAAATCGCCCGCCTTCTACGAGCACGCGGATTTTCCTCTCGGGAAGCCACGCGCAGGCTGGAAATGACCCGGCCTGCCGCGGTTAGCAGCTCGATTTCTAATTTGTGTTGAAAAAAAAAGGAATACGCTATAGTCATGGACAGTATGTATACGGTGCCCGCACCGGTGCCGGCAGCAATGGAGCCCATTAATGGCAAAGATAGATTACATGAAAGTGGTCGGCGTGCTGGGGCGAACGCTCAAACTTGAAACCGTTGACATGAAGTTTCAGGACGCAACTTCTGACAGGCTCGAGATCACCATGGGCGGCCCGTCAATACCAGAAAAAAAAGTCCTGCTTTCGATTGCCGATTTTTCGATCGAGTTGTCCTTTTCTGCGGACTACCTGCAGGGCCGCGATTTCCAGAAATGGCTCTCATCGTTCGAATACGAGCTTGAACAGGCCTTCGTGACAAACGTCGATCTCCATGTCAATTCAGACGCATCAAAGCACGTTATCAGGGTTACGCTCTAATTGCACGATACGCAGCGCGCATGCTGACGGGAGGAAAACATGGCCCTGTATCTTGTCCAGCACGGTAAAGCATTATCCGGAGGCGCCGATCCCGGGCTCTCCGATGACGGGAAGGCCGACGCGAACCGGATAGCAACGGTCGCGCGGGATTATCATGTGCCGGTGGCCGGCATCATCCACAGCGGCAGGAAACGTGCGCTGGAAACCGCCCTGATCTACGCAACCGTACTCGGTCCCGGTATCCCGGTTGAGGAAGCTCCCGGCATGGGCCCCGGGGACGATATCGCCAGCTTTGCCGCCGGTCTCGACCTGACACACAACCGGATGTACATAGGCCACCTGCCATTCATGGAAAAACTGGCATCATATTTAGTAGCCGGCGAAACAGCCAGGCCGGTATTCAAATTTCAGAACGCCGGGATTGTTTGCATAGATCTCAACCAGGACACAGGAACACCGGTGATAATCTGGTCGCTCATGCCGCACATACAATAATTATTGAATTATGGTTGACACAAACCGGACAGACGGTATATTTTCCTTGGCGAATATCCAATCAGGACAAACATTTCCCCGGAGCAGATCATGAACAATCTCGATTCCTGCGCGCTTGAAAAAGAGGCGGCTGAAAGCCAGGACACCATACACTGCGCTTCGTGCGGAACGGAGCTCGATTATCTGACCTCGCTTGTTTCCGAAAACCCTGTTGACGCGATATATATCTGCTTTGAGTCGATCAAACAAAAAATATTCGTATACGGCAAGTACCTCGGGGGCAAATACGGCGCCATTAAATTTTCGAAATATTATACGAAGCAGGAATGTGCCGACAAGCTGTGCGAAAAAAACTTGCAGGACATGCTGGCGTCACTCGGAAAAAACGAGTATTCCCGCCTCATCACCTGCAAGAAGGGCAACATGGAGTCCGTCATACTGACGAAAGATATTATTGAAGCGAGAAGGCATGATCTGCTGGGCGGAGCGCTTGACGGGTTCTTCAACAATCCCAACAGCGAAAAAAAATATTACTGCCACCGGCACGCCGCCGGCAGCGGGTTCAAGTGCCGGTGCGGCGCCGAGCTCATACAGCTCGGATCCGAGAAACACCGCGATCTCACGGGAATGGATGACCAGAAATTCATGGAGGCTTATTCAGGAGAGATTCTGACCCTCTGATTGGACGGCACGCGCCGGATCACCACTCCTCTTCTTCTTTCTTAATCTCCTTTTCCGCCGATCCTTTTGAAATGTAATCGCGGATATCGTCCAGGAGCTTGTCGATCTGCTTCCTGATTTTGTTTATCTCGAACTTGAACTCTGCCTTGCTCGATTTGAGCTGGCGCTCGTCATAATACACGATGAAGTTGTCGTACGTGACCCGGTACCTGCCGTCCCTGGCCTCGATGGTTATGGTGTAGCTGAATTCGCGGTCAACCAGGAAGTCGAAATATTCAGAATACTTTCCGGTGCCCTTGCCTATAATTTTCCCCTTCTCTTTATCTTTCACGACGATATCATCGTTCACGCTGGCCAGCTTCTTTGCGCACCATTCAAGCGCCCGGTCATATATTTCGTCTTTTGACAGCCCGACCGAATAAACCTGCCTGATCATCCTCTCCTGGTCCGGGACCTTCACCAACCTCCCGCACCCGGGCAGGAATAGCATCACGGTGACACATAAAAACACAAATCGTTTCATCTCTCCGCCCTCAGCTTATATTTCGTGCATATTAATCCTGCACCAGGGCCGGTCAGCCGAAGCGTCCCCGTACAGGTACAGCATAATCATTACTCGTGAGACGCTAGGTCTATTACAACCGTCAATTAAAGCAAGAAAAAAAAGAGGCCGGGGGCCGGCGCCCCTGGAGCGGGAAGGAGAAATCAGGAAATATCAGCCATTGCCCTGAAATTTCCGATTGTCATACCGTCTTTTTTCGGAAGGGGCATATCCAGCGGGCACATGACCACGATGGAATTTCCCTTTTTATCCTGGG
>JAKJGD010000139.1 GCA_022704585.1 Spirochaetota bacterium
AATATTTCCAAGGAGTTCGACTGGGAAAATGAAAAGCTGGACCCGATGTGGGAGATGACCGCGAAATACGGCATCCCCTATTTCGCGAACTTCGTCAATTCCGACATGGACCCGGAGGACGCCCGCTCCATGTGCTGCCGCCTGCGCCTGGACAACCGCGAGCTGCGCAAGCGCGGCGGCGGGCTTTTCGGCGCCAACCCGCTCACCGGGAGCATAGGCGTGGTCACCATCAACCTGCCGCGCATCGCACACCTGTCCCAGGGCAGCGAGGAGGCGTTCTTTGACAGGCTCGAGCGCCTTATGGATCTTGCGAAGAACTCGCTCGAGATCAAGCGCAAGGCGCTGGAAAACTTCACCGAGAACAACCTGTACCCGTACACGAAATATTACCTCTCGGCCATCTACGAGAGGAACAAGAAATTCTGGCTGAACCATTTTTCCACGATCGGGCTCATCGGCATGAACGAAACCTGCCTGAACATGCTGAACGCGGACATCGCCTCCATAGAGGGAAAGGAATTCACCGTAAAGGTGCTCGAGTTCATGCGGGACCGGATCATGGGCTTCCAGGAGGAGACCGGGAACTTCTACAACCTCGAGGCGACCCCGGCCGAAGGCGTAAGCTACCGCTTCGCCCTCCACGACAGAAAAAACTATCCCGATATCAAAACTTCGGGCGGCAAGGAGCCCTATTACACGAACTCCGTGCACCTGCCTGTCGGGCACACGGACGACCTCTTCGACGTCCTTGACCACCAGGACGAGCTGCAGACCAGGTTCACCGGCGGAACGGTCGTGCACCTCTTCCTGGGCGAAAAAATAAATGACATACAATCGGTAAAGAATCTGGTGAAAAAAATAGCTGAAAACTATGCCTTGCCCTATTTCACCATCACGCCGACGTTCAGTGTGTGCCCGGTGCATGGGTATATCCCCGGAGCGCATAAATTCTGTCCGTATGATCATTCCGAGGAACAATTAATTCAGCACGGTATTGAAGTCAACGGCGCGTAATGCCGATACAGGTATCAGGGGGAATCCGACATAATACGGGTTCCCGTCATGGTAGAACCAGTTTTTATCATACTTTTGGGAGATTATGCATGAATACAAAAGAGCGCAAAGTCCCGGTCGAAGTCTATTCCAGGGTGTGTGGGTATTTCAGGCCTGTAAACCAGTGGAACAAGGGAAAACAGGAAGAATTCACCGAGAGAAAGGTGTATCGGCTGGAAAAAGCGCCCGCATATGAATATTCGGGGAATCTATAAAACCTCACTGATCGACTTCCCGGGTAAGATCAGCACCGTACTGTTTAGCGGCGGCTGTAACATGCGATGCCGGTTCTGCCACAATCCGGACCTTGCCTGCAACTGGCAGGACCTGGAGCTGTCAAGCAACGAGGAAGCGCTCGACATCATATCAAGAAGAAAGAAGGTCATCGACGGTGTCACCATATCCGGGGGTGAGCCTACACTTTCGAAGAACATCGATTCCTTCATCAGGCAGATAAAATCACTCGGGCTCGCCGTCAAGCTCGACTCCAACGGCCTGAAGCCGGATGTCATCAGCCGCCTGATCGGGCAGAATCTTGTCGATTACGTCGCCGTCGACATCAAGACGTCCCCTGAAAAATACCGCTCCCTGACCGACTCGGAAGCCGATTTTGCCAGCATCGTACAATGCATCAATATTCTGAAAAAGAGCGGAATCGATTACGAGGTACGCACGACCTGTGTCCCCGGTTACGTGACGCTTGAGGACCTGGCCGGCATACGGGACGCGATCGGCCGCGTACGGGCATACCACCTGCAGCAATTCCAGTGCGACGCCCATCTACTCGACCCCCTGTGGGAGACGATCAGGCCGTACCCGCGCGAGACGCTCCTCGCATTCAGGGATTTCGTTCTCACCTTCGCGGACCGCTGCGAACTGAGGGGCCTGTAAGCCACCGCACGCCTACACGCTTTCTATCTCGGAAAGTCCCTTGCTGATCTTGAGTTGGGAAGCGTTGTACGATTCCTGGATGACGCCCATCTGCTTCCTGAGAACATCCGCCCGCTCAAGCGTGCTGTTCATGATTCCGTACGATGCGTCTATCAGCGAATGCCTGATCGCGGTGCAGTTTTCCCTTATCGACCGGACCAGTTCCCGCGCAACCTGCTTTGATACGAAGTGCTTCTCCCTGGAGCCGGACCCCGACTGGTTGCTTGTATCAGCCGCAGTATCCAGCGCAAGCTTGTAGTACGAGATAAATGTCCGTATAGAGGGCAAGCATTCCATCACCGGGCCCAGAAGGGGCGCCGATCCCGGTGATTTCTGGAGCTCCTTGTTCAGCCAGTCGAGGAGGAAAATAAGCGAGTCCCTCAGGTACTCGGACACGAACTTGAGGGATATGTCGAAGGTCCCGGGTGCATGGAAGAGATAGCGGTCTGACTCATTTTTTGACAGCCCGGCTGCCACCGCACCCACGGCCGGCCGCTGCGCGTTCTTGATATCCTCCAGGTATATCAGGTCCTCAAGGATCTTCACCAGATCTCTGGCGGACGTGGCAGTCCCGATTTTTGACGCGGCGGATTGGATCGCATCGAGACCGCTGCGCGAAGTGTCCGAATACTCCTTGACAAGTTGCCGGAGATTCCCCTCTGCAATGACCTCCATCATGATCTCGGTATAGATGTTCGGGTTGATGTTCCGTGACCGTAAGATCGCGTTCCTGAAGCCGGCCTGCTGGAGCGTCCTGCCTATCATCTCGATGATTTCCGCATCCCCGATCGGCAGGCGGGAGAGTTTTATATTCAGCTCGGCATAATATGCGAGGCTCTTCTTGAACTCCTGGTACACGGGGCCGCTGCGGGTAAAGACGTCGTCACTGGTGATAAGCCGGTCGATTCGCTCATCGATGCGGTTGTAGAGCACAATATCATTGACCTCGGCAAGAAAACCGCGCAGAATCGGGTCGGCCTGGTAAAGCAGCAGCTTTTCCCACTCCTTGAGCTCCCGCTCCAGGTCCTGCCGATGCACGTTCAGCTTTCTCTTATAAGCCGCGTTCGGATGCTTCTCTTCATAGGCGCGATCCAACCTGTCAAGGCTGGCAAACTCCTGGCGCAGCTCGTCGAGTAGCTCGCGGAGCACAAAGCGCCCAAGGTACTGGTTATTGAAAAATGCCAGTATGTCCTGGAACGCGAGGGTATCGCCCACCTTGCCGGAGCTGAACGTCCGTATCATGGCGTAGTGCCGGCCAACCTCGGTTACAATCGCTTTGACCCGGTCCCGTATTACCTGGTCGCTGTGCCTGGTTCCCTTTTCATACGTAAGCTGGGCAAGCCTGCTGACGACATCCAGGAGCTTGTCCTTTTTGTCTTCCGCCTGCCTGAACTTGCCGGCTATGTAGCCGCCGCCCGGTAACTGTGCGCCTGATCTGATCATTTTTTCAGTTTCATTAATTTCATCATTTCTCCGACCACGCCCATGAAGGTAAGGGCGAGGTTCGCGTCGCCCGCGATCTTCAGCGAGCCGTCCTGGAGAGCGCCCATGAACGCCTTGGTGCTTCCGCCGCTCATGATCCTGAACCCGGCCGCGGCATCTCGCCAGATAAGGCTTATCTCGGCGCCGGCCCTGTCGCCTTTACCGGAGATGATCTCACCTCCCTTGAAAGTGAAGAAGCGTCCCCGTTTTCCGTCCTCGGTCCTGATGACCAGCGTATAGTCTTTTTCTTTAAGCTTGGTCCTGAACGACTCGTGTTTTCTCGCGGTCCTTTTAAATACTATGGAAAGGACGAATAAGAGCAATGAAAATTTCATGACCGTCTCCTGAACGATGTTATATGATATATGAGATCCATCGGATCACTCTAATGACAAAAAAACCGGTAAATTAATCAAGTTATTATTCTGATTTTTTTTATCATATTTAGTGCGTATAACCCGGCGATCCGCTCCAGTCAGGCCCCGGCTGGGGCGGATTTTAAAAAAATATATTAATACTTGACGCCCAAACATAACATCGTTATGTTTGGCTCAACGGTGGGCGTGATCACGCGCCACGGTAAAAAAACCGCACGGTGAAACCACATACATAAGGAGGACACCCATGTCGATCCTATCCTGGGCAAAAGATGAAAATGTAGCTATTATCACCATGAGCAATGGAGAAAACAGGCAGAACCTCGATTTCGCCATAGCAATGAACAACGCAATCGACGAGATCGTCGCCGATACGTCGGTACAGGCGCTGATCCTGACCTCGAGCGACGAGAAAAACTTCTCCCAGGGAGTGGACGTAGCGTGGATGGGTCCCCTCTTCATGAAAAAAGAATTACAGCCGATCAAGGACTTCATGTATAAAATGAACGACGTCTTCAAGAAGCTGATGCTTATCCCAATGCCGACCATCGCGGCCATAAACGGCCACGCCTTCGGTAACGGGGCGATTATATCCTGCGCCTGCGACTACCGCTTCATGCGCTCGGACAAGGGATTCTTCTGCTTCCCGGAAGTTAACGTGGGGATCCCGCTCCTGTACGGCATGAACGCCTTCGTGAAGAAGGCCATCCCCCTCCAGAAACTGATCGAGATGCAGTTCAGCGGCAACCGCTACGGCGCGCCCGAGCTGGAAAAGTTCAATGTCATCACGAAAGCCTGCGCCAGCAAGGAAGAGCTTATGAAGGAAAGCCTTGCCTTCGCCCGGACATTCCAGAAGAAGCGCGGCATCCTGGGCGAAATGAAAAAACGGATGTACAAGGACGTCATCGATGTCATGGACACGATGGACGCGAAGCACTCCATCGAGCCGGCCTTCCTCATGATCGGGGACTGAGCCCCGGAAGGAAAGGAACCGCGGGCGGCCCTGCCGCCCGGCGGCATATGCCCCGATGAGAAAGAACAACCGCGACAGGATACTTAAAACCGCACGGCAGCTCCTGCCCCGCTACGGCTATAACGGCGTATCGATCCGCGCCATCGCGGAAAAGGCGCGCCTCACCACCGGCGCCATCTATTTCCATTTCAGGGACAAGAAGGAGATATACCGGACCATCTGCTTCGAGGCGATCGACACGCTGATCAGCAATTTCCGGGAAGGCATCCGGAGACGGAAAACGCCGAGCCAGAAGCTCATATCGACGTTCGATTCCTACATCGATTTTTTTTATAACAACCGCGACCATTACAACATCCTTATGGAATACAAGGCCAACTATCACCCTGACGGCAGCGGTCATGATCTCGAGATCGCGCGCAAGATGAGCGAGATGACGGACCTCATGGAGGAGACGATCCGAACGGGAGTGAAGGACGGATCGTTTCGCGAAGTTGACCCGCGCATGCTCGCCCTTCTCCTGGCCGCGGTGACCGAGGGAATGCTCCAGCTCAAGAAGCTGGGCGTGTTCGACTACCTGAAAATCAGCGACGCTGAATTCAGGAAGTTCATGGGCGATACCATGGGCAAGGGCATTTTAAAGAGCGGCGGAAGCACGGTGTAATGCGGCTGCATGAAGGGGAAATATAACTGCAAGGAGAAACATGGATGAAAACGGCAATAACCGAAATGTTCGGCATAGAATATCCGGTCATCTGCGGGGCCATGATGTGGCTGTGCAAGCCGAAGCTGTGCGCGGCCGTATCAAACGCCGGCGGCATGGGCAACCTGACGGCCGGCAACTACCCGAACGAAGAGGAGTTCCGCGCGGCCATACGCGAGACCCGGAAGCTCACGGACCGGCCCTTCATGGTAAACGTGACGATCCTTCCCTCGGTCCACATCACGGCGGAGCACCACAAGATGTACCTGCGAGTCTGCGCCGAGGAAAAGGTCGCGGGCCTGGAGATCTCCGGCACGCCGCTGGACAAGGCCGCGGGCAAAGAGTATATCGAGATGCTGAAGAAGGCGGGCGTGAAGCTTTTCCATAAGGTCGGCTCGGTCCGTCATGCGGTGCACGCTGAAAAGATAGGCTACGACGGCATCTACGCGGCCGGCATCGAGGAAGGCGGACACCCCCTGAACGACGACGTAACCACGATGGTGCTCACTCCCCGCATCGCCGAGAGCGTGAAGGTACCGATCGTGACCGTGGGCGGCATCGCCGACGGCAGGACGATGGCGGCGGCCCTTGCCCTGGGCGCGCAGGGGGTCATGATGGCAACACGCTTCGTCGCGACGAAGGAGTGCGAGGTCCACGACAACATCAAGCAGGAAGTGATCCGGCGCCAGGAGCAGGAGACGACGCTCATCTGCAAATCGATCGGGCTCCAGGGCCGCGCGATAAAGAACAGGCTCGCGGAGGAGGTGCTCT
>JAKJGD010000140.1 GCA_022704585.1 Spirochaetota bacterium
TGACCGAGCTAGCACGCCGGTACATCGCCGAGAGCGGGCTTGCAAACCGCATCGGTACGAAGAGCGGCGACTACAACAGGGACGAATTCGGGACCGGCTATGACCTGGTGTTCATGTCGGCGATCGTGCACATCAACTCGCCCGCAGAGAACCGGGCGCTTGTCGGCCGGGCCTTCCGCGCCCTGAACCCGGGCGGCAGGATCGTGATACAGGACCATATCATGGAGGAGGACCGGACCGCGCCGGCGCGCGGCGCGCTTTTCTCCCTCAACATGCTGGTTAACACGGACGGCGGCGATACCTATACCGAGCGGGAGATGTTCGACTGGCTGGCCGGGGCCGGATGCGTGGAGATCGAAAGGATCGCTACGGGCATGGAAAACGACCTGATGTCAGGGAGGAAGCCGCGCTGACGCTCCCGCGCCGCGGCCATGCGTGAAATGAGTATGTCAATTGCAACCATAGTGATCATCGGAGCAACCTTCATTGTTTCAATAATGGGGTTCGGCAACAGGAGACTGGTGGAGAGGTGCCTCTTCTCGGTCGGGGCGGTTATACGGAACAAAGAGCTGTACCGGCTCATCACCTCCCAGTTTATTCATGCCGGGTGGGGCCATCTCATCTTCAACATGATAAGCCTGTATTCGTTCGGCGCGATCGTGGAGCGGCAATTCGGGCCGCTCTTTCTCGCGGCCCTCTACTTCTGCGGCGCACTGTGCGGCGACCTCGTCGCCCTCGCCATAAAAAGAAAGAATCCGGGATACGCCGCGGTTGGCGCGTCCGGGGCGGTGTGCGCGGTTATATTTGCCTCGATCTTCCTGCTCCCGGGCGGGAGCATCTACATTATGCCGATCCCGGTGCCCATACCCTCATGGGCCTATGCCATAATCTTCATGGCAGTGTCGCTCTACGGGATGGGAAGCGCGAACTCGATGATCGGGCACGAGGCGCATGTCGGAGGGGCGCTGGCGGGTATCGCCTGGGCGGTGATCTCGGATCCGTCGGTCCTGGCACGCGATTATCTGTTGCTCGCTGCCCTTACCGTGCCGGTAATCATCCTGCTCATCTACTATACCAGGCGGGCATGACCGGAGGCCGCGGCGGGAAAGGAGATGTCCCACGTCGTGCCGCCCTCGCGTTCGACGCGGCAGGTGCCGCGGATCTGCCGCGTCAGGAGGCCGACGAGCTGGAATCCCAGCGTCTCCGTCTTCTCGATATCGATGCCGGCGGGGAGTCCCGGTCCGTTGTCGCTTATCCGCAGGGAGATCATCCCCCCGTCGTTCCGCAGCGTTATGGCGAGCCGGTTAGGCGCCCCTTCGTCGTTGAACGCGTATTTCAGCGCGTTGGTGATGAGCTCGTTGACGATCAGGCCGCAGGGTATGGCCTGGTCGATGCCGAGCTGTGTTTCCTCGGCGTCGATGACCAGCCCTGGCCTGTCCCCGGAAAAAGAATTCGTTTGAAAGAGGTCTTCGGCGATGGTTTTAATATACGATGAAAAATCGATCTGCGAAAGGTTGTCCGACTGGTAAAGCTTTTCATGCACGATAGCCATGGCCCGGATGCGGTTCGCCGAATCGTCGAACCGCTTCAGCATTTCCGGGTCTATGATGCTCCTGGTCTGCAAGTTCAGCAGGCTCATTATGACCTGGAAATTGTTTTTCACGCGATGATGTATCTCTTTCAGTAATATCTCTTTTTCCCGTACCGACGCGGTGAGCTTTTCTTCGGCCCGCTTGCGCTCGTCAAGGTCTCTTTGCGCTCGTTCCAGCGCCCGCTGGTTGATGTTATAAAGAAAAAACGCGGTTATCGAAACAAAGGAGAGGGCGACGGTATTGTCCGCGAGAAAGTCGATCAGCGCATGGTCGGGGATCCGCAGCTGCTCCCGGAAATAGAAGCATAACAGGAAGAGCAGAAGGATGTTCGCTCCCCCGTATGCCAGGATCGTTATCGGCCTGCGGATGATGACCATGGGCGTCAGGGTCATCAGACCGATGATGAACGCGATGGTGTCAAGCCGGGTCATTGCCGATGACCGGTCCAAAAACATGACGGTCCAGATGGACAGGAAGAGGATCACGAGGATCAGGTGGACCGATGCCACGAAGTAGCCCCTGATAAGGAGGACAAGGATGCCCGAAACCAGGAAAAACATGATTATCTGCGGCAGGAGGATGGGAAGATTTATCCGGTTCCCGAAGTCGGGATTGTTGAAGTGGGCGTAGGCGCTGTATGAAGCAACGACGGGAATGATCCCGAGAATGATCAGGCACAGAATGAACAGGAGCCTGGCCTTCATCTGGAGCACCACGTCAGCCGTTTCATAGTGTTTCAATAATCTGTCAAGGAGCTTATGCATATTGGCCTTACCCCTCTCGCGAATGTGCAATCTTCCTGTTCCAGGGCGGACATGAGATCCGGACCCGGCGTGCCTGACCGGAAACAATCCTTACGAGGACTTTGCCTCTTTTTGAGAAATGATTCGAGCGGGAAAGACGATGGTCCAGGTGGTTCTGCCTTCCCGGTCAAGGCGTCGGGTGCCGCGGATCTGCCGCGTCAGGAGGCTGACAAGCTGGAGCCCGAGCGTCTGCGTCTTATCGATGTCAATGCCGGCCGGAAGCCCGGGACCGTTATCGCTCACCTGGATGGAGATGATGCCTGTCTCGTCCTTCCGGAGCCTGATGGTGAGCCGGTTGTCGGCCGTATCGTCAGTAAACGCGTATTTCAGCGCGTTGGTTATAAGCTCGTTGACGATCAGGCCGCAGGGTATAGCCTGGTCGATGCCGAGGGCCGCTTCCTCCGCGTCGATCACGATCTGCGGGCGCTTCCGTATGAGGGAGTAGGTGCCGGCAAGGTCTTCGGTGATCGTTTTCAGGTAGGAAGAGAAGTCGATCTCGGACAGGTCGCTCGACTGGTAGAGTTTTTCATGCACGAGCGCCATGGCCCGTATGCGATTTGAAGAATCGTCAAACTGTTTTAGTAATTCCGGGTCTGTCATGTTCCTGGATTGTAAATTCAGCAGGCTCATTATGACCTGGAAATTGTTTTTCACACGATGGTGTATCTCCCGGAGAAGCACTTCTTTTTCCTTGAGTGACGTTTTGACCAGCTCCTCGGCCCGCTTCCGCTCCGTTATGTCCCGGATTGTGGCCTGGAGGATGGTGGGTTCACCCTGCTCGACCCGCGACAGAAGGATGGTGCCCGGAAACTCGCTGCCATCCAGCCGCCGGAACTGCCATTCGGAGAAGTGCCACCCTTCTTTCAGCGCCATGTCGATGTGTTTCCGTATCTTTGCGACGGACGGTTCCCCGTCAGGCTGCAGTTCGGGCAACAGGTCCCAGGGGCCCAGTGTCGTGATCTCCACCGTGCCGGCACCGAACATCTTCAGGCCGGTCCTGTTGATCCTGGCGAATCGCCATGACGGCGGCTCAAGGATGAGTATCGCGTCGCGGGAATCTTCAAAAAGCGAGCGGTAGCGCTCCTCGCTCTCGGCGAGGGCTTCCTGGGCCTGCCGGCGGTCGGTGATGTCCCTGAGCACTCCCTCTTCCTGGATGAACGCTCCTCCAGGATCGAACCGGGCGTGGGAGTGCACCTCGACCCAGTGGCTTTTCCCCATGCGGTCCAGTATGCGGTACTGGAGCCCGGCGGTGTATTCCCTGCGGTCCCGTATTGTGCTCAGAAATGCATCGTAGGGGATGTGCAGGTCATCCGGATGTATGATCTCCATGAAAGGCCGCCCCGTCACCTCCTCTTTGGTATAACCGAAAATTTTCAGCGACTCTTCGTTAACCGACAGGATCTCTCCCTTTTCGTTGATCGAGTAAACGATGTCCGGGATATTGTTCAACAGCGACCGGTAGCGCTCCTCGCTCTCCTGGAGCGCGTCCTGGACGCGGCGGCGCTCGGCGTTCTCCTTTTCGAGCATGAGGTTGGTCACGCCGAGCCTCTCTGCGTGCTCGGCGAGAAGGGCGGCCGTTTTGTCGGCTTCAGCGAGGGCCATGCGGTAGCGGCGGTCCAGGAACGAAAGCAGCACCGTCATGCCGATGAAAACGGCGGACAGGATGAAGAGTCGGTTGACGAACATGGCTTCAAGGGTGCGCGTCGGCAGGATAAATCCCATCAGGTGCGCCATACCGACCAGGAAATAGGCGGTGATAGACAGGATTGCCATGATCCAGGGCGCCACGCCTCCCTTGAGAAGCGCGGCCATAAGAATGGACAGGGCAAAGAAGGCCAGCGAAGGTGCTCCCTCGCCCCCGATGACGTAGCCATACACGCCGATCAGATACACCATCAGCGGCGGGAGGAATGCCGAAACCCGCCAGTGGCCCCGCAGGGAAATGATCCATCCGGCAATGAGGATTGTGCCCATCGAGAGCGCGATGAGAATCGAGTCCGCCGGGGTACGGCCGAAGATCCAGCCGAAAAAAAAGATTATGGAGAAAACAAGGGCTATGAGCCCAATGATGAAGCAGATTACCTTGGTAATGTATTCCCTGCGTGCATCGTCGATGTCGGCGGAGGCGGCCCGCGTCGCCTTTTTCCAGAAGGCGCCGGCCTGCTCGCGTATGCGTCCAGAAAGAGGCTGCGCCCGGGTGCCGATCTTCGGTTTCCGCATACATCAATAATGCTACTATTAGACGTGAGTGTCAAGCAGATATGATCCGGACGGATGTTGGAAAACCACTGCGATGAAAAACGCGGCCTTGCGGGCCGCGTATTCGTTTACCGGGCGATGTCGCCGATGAGCCGGCCCAGCTCGGTGTCGTGCGTCTGCACCGCCTTCTGGTTGGCCTCGTAGCTGCGCTGGACCTCGATCATGTCCACCATCTCGCGGATCATGTTCACGTTCGATTTTTCCAGGAAGCCCTGTACTACCTTCATGTCTCCGACGGGAAGGGGAGGCCCGGAATACTCGGTCTCCTTCCAGAGCGAGTCGCCTTCCTTCTTGAGCTCGCGTATCTTTTCAAAATCGACGAGCTTGAGCCGGTCCAGCACCACGGGCTGGCTCCAGTCGTTGTTCGCCATGCTGACCATGTCGGTCGGGTTGAAGGCGGCGTTGATGATGACCTCGCCCCGCTCGTTCACGATGAAGTTATTCTGCTGTACGCGGATGATGCCGTTCTCGCCCACGACCGGGTAGCCGTTGTGGGTCATCAGGATGCCGTCCTGGTTGATGGTGAAGGCGCCGTTGCGGGTGTAGCGCTCCCCGCGCTCCGTCTGGACCGTCATGAAGCCGCGGCCGTCCAGGGCCAGGTCGAAGCTGTTCTCCGTGCGCATGAGCGCGCCCTGGTCGAAGTCGGTGTACACCTCGTTCACCTCGACCCCCGTGCCGAGCTTGCCCACCAGGGGCATTGTGTCGTAGGAGCCGGCGGGCGTCACCCCCAGGCCGTTGTCGTGCTCGCGGCGGATCAGCATGTCCGGGAACGCCTTGAACACCGCCAGGTCCTTCTTGAAGCCCGTCTTGTCGACGTTGGCCAGGTTGTTGGCCACCACGTCCATGCGCGCCTGCTGGGCGATCATGCCGCTTGCGCCGGTATATATGCCGCGAATCATAGGTACCCCCTTTATGTCGTATTTATTATCGGCAGGGGGTAAAATTTAATAAATAATTAATAGTTATTAATGAATAATGAAGGCCTGGATAAAAAAAGCGGGGCGTTCGCGCCCCGCTTTTTTTACGCCCCGCCGTCCTTGATCCGATCGATGTGCGTGCCCGGGGATGACATCCTTAAAAATTCAGGTTCTTCAGTAAAAACCCGAAGGAGATGCCGAGATAGTTTCCTATGACCCACCCGATGATGCCGGTAATGATTCCCGACATGATGATATCCTTGTTTTTCAGGGCCGCCGCGACGACGGGAACGAACGGCGGCGAGAAAATTCCCGCGATGGACGTGATGATCATCGTATCGGTATCGATGCGGAATATACGGCAGAGGATGATATGGATGGCGAGGCATCCGTACACGACAATCCCCGTGAAGGCGAGTATCAGGGGCGCGGCGTGGGCGATTAATGACAGGTTTGCCAACGATCCCACCACCAGGCAGAAGATCATGATGATGTATTGCCCTAACTGGAACATCTTTTTTATGTTCCGCACCCGGGGAATGAAGGAGCAGAGAATGCCCATCGTGGTGACGGCAAGTATGAATAACGCCATGTTGTAGTCCGACGGCGCGGCCTTATAGACGAGGAACGA
>JAKJGD010000141.1 GCA_022704585.1 Spirochaetota bacterium
TGCGGTGTTCATCGGCGTCTGGCTGGAGCCTCCGACGCCGAAAAATCCGATTCCGTTCCTGACGATTCCCCTGCCGTGGACGGAATACCCCCGCTCTTCGAGCAGCCTCAGCACTTCGTCCCTGTCCCAGTTCCCGTGAACGGCCACGATGGCATCGGTGATCCCCTCGACCAGGGAAAGCGCCTCACGCGCCGAGCGCACGTCACCATGTTTTGCAATATCTCCGGATATGACGACCAGGTCTGCCTCCCGGATCAGGCCGGCCGCAGCATCAAAATATTTCATCTCGCCATGAATGTCGCTTATGGCAAATATTTTCATACTATCTCCCTCGCCCATACTCGCGTAAATCAGGAAAATTTCAACCATTAATTCCGGCATTTTATTCTTGCAATTATGGACCCACGATCTATACCGAGACGCACTATAATTCCCCGGGGGCGCGATGTACATCGACTCTCACGCACATTTTGACCTGGCCCTGGAAGAAACGTCCGTCTCCGAATCCTCGCTGATCGACGCGATGAAGGACCAGTCCATTGAGCGGGCGGTACAGGTCGGCATCGATATGGCAAGCTCGCACTGGTCCCATGATTTCGCCAGGCGAAATGCGGGTGCGGGCATATACTTCACCGCGGGTATTCATCCCTCATCTACGGCCGGCGACCCCGAGCTCGCCGAGCTGGCCGACCTCGTCGAATCGGTCCGCTCCGGGGGCAGCGCTCCGCTCCTTTTCGGGATCGGGGAATGCGGCCTCGATTTCTACCGCAAGCGCATGCCCCGCGAGATGCAGATCCGTTCGTTCAGGTTCCAGATCGAGCTCGCGCGGCTGCACAGGCTCCCGATCATCGTCCATTCCCGCGATGCCATGGAAGAGACACTCGGCATCCTCGGCGAATACGGACCGTCCGCGGGTATCATGCACTGCTTTTCCGGCGACGCCGCTGCGGCGCGTCGTGTACTCGATCTCGGCTTCCATGTATCCTTCGCCGGAAACGTCACGTACCGCACGGCGAATATGCTCCAGGAAGCGGCCTCGTATGTTCCCCTGGACCGGCTCCTCATCGAAACCGACGCACCCTTTCTCACACCGGTCCCCCTGCGGGGCAGGAAAAACCGCCCGGACTACGTAATTCATACATATCGGTTTATCGCCGGGCTCAGGAGCGAACCGCTTCCGCGCATCATCGAAGCGGTCCATGAAAATTTTATGGGGATGGTGAGCCATGAAGTCAAAACAGTTTAAATCTGACTTTCTGGTGATAGGCAGCGGCATCGCCGGCCTCACCTTTGCCATCAAGGCCTCCCGATACGGCACGGTGAATATCGCGACCAAGAAGCAGGACTTCGACTCCAACACGAATTACGCCCAGGGCGGCATCGCCTCAGTTCTCGCTCCGGATGATTCCTTTGACAGGCATATAGAGGACACGCTCAAGGCTGGAGCCGGTCTCGGCAACCGCACGGCGGTGGAGATACTCGTCCGCGAGGGACCGGGACGGATCAGGGAACTCATGGAATGGGGCGCCCAGTTTTCCGAGCGCGAGGGGAGCGGGGGAACGGTTCTTGACCTCGGGCGCGAGGGCGGCCATTCGATGAACCGCATCGTGCATGCGCGTGACCTGACCGGCAAGGAGGTCGAACGCGCCCTTCTCAAGAAGGTATCTGAAATCAAAAACATACGCCTGTTTGAAAACCATACGGCCGTCGACCTGCTCACGGAGCACCAGCTCGGGCCAAAAGCCAAAAGGCGGGGAACAATCCATTGCTACGGAGCCTATATTCTCGACAACACCAGCGGCGTGGTAAACACCTTTAACGCGAAGATGATCCTGCTGGCCACCGGCGGTGTCGGCCAGGTCTATCTCCACACCACCAACCCCGAGATCGCCACCGGCGACGGCATCGCCATGGCCTACCGCGCCGGCGCGCTCATCGGGGACATGGAGTTTATCCAGTTCCACCCCACGGCCCTCTATACACCGAAAGGCACCGGCCCCTCTTTTCTCATCAGCGAGGCGGTGCGTGGCGAGGGCGCCCTATTGCTCAATACGCGCGGCGAGCGGTTCATGGAGCGCGTCCACCCGCTAAAGGACCTGGCGCCGCGGGACATCGTTGCCCGCGTGATCGACATGGAGCTCAAGAAATACGGCGTCCCCAACGTGTATCTCGATATAACATCCAAGAGTAAAAAATTCCTCATGCGGCGGTTCCCCAACATCTATGCCCGCTGCCTGCAGGAAGGCATCGATATTTCAAAGGACCCGATTCCCGTCGTTCCCGCGGCTCACTACCTATGCGGAGGAGTAATCAGCGACACGAACGGCAAAACATCGATCGAGAACCTCTACGTCTCGGGCGAATCGTCCTGCACCGGCGTGCATGGAGCAAACCGCCTCGCAAGCAACTCCCTGCTTGAGGGTATCGTATTTTCCCACCGCGCCTTTTTGCAGGCCGAGGAACACCTCCGCTCGTTAAACCGGAAACCCGCCATCCAGCGCTTTCCCAACTGGAACAAGGAGGGGACCTTCGACCTCGAGGAATGGGTGCTGGTCCAGCACGACATCGAGGACGTGAAGCGGCTCATGTGGGACTACGTGGGCATTGTGCGGTCGGACAAGCGTTTACAGAAGGCGCACAAGAGGATACTCATGCTCGCCGAGGACATCCACGATTACTACAAGAAAAGCACCATCTCTTCCCGAATCGTCGAGCTCCGCAACCTGGCCACGGTCGCCAAGCTCATTATCAGGAGCGCCATGGCCCGCAGAGACAGCATCGGGCTCCATTATAACTCCGATCATCCCCGCACGGGCGCCCGGAAAATGAATGTTGTGCTGCAAGCCGCGCATGAGCCGAAGCTCGTCAGGCTGGGCCGCGACTGAATGAAACGTTTCGTCGAGATCAGAAAGATCCGCCCGGACGATCTCCACGACGTTTTCGTCCTCGGCCTTGAGTTCTTTCCAGGACAGGACGGCAGGAGCCCGATTCTTTCCTGGAACGAGACAAACCTTGCAGCGGTCCTGGCGGACGATTTATCCCTGTCCCTGGTCGCTGCGAGGAAAAACTCGATCGAGGGCTTCCTGATCGCACGGATTGACAACCCCGGACGGGCCGGGATCCTCTGGATCGCAGCACGCGGTCCGGAAGCCGTCCGGATCAGAAATGACCTCTGCCAGGCCTTTATTGATGGCCTGCCGGAAACCATCACCCGTATCCGGGTCGCAGTGCCGGAATCAAATCCTGAAATGATGGACTTTTTTGGAAAATTTGGCTTTACTGATTCAGAACATGTTGTAATTATGGAGAACTTTTTCCGAAAAAATACGTAAGCGTTCTGCCGGGAGCCGGCTTTTGCATCCGGCAGGGCATACGAATTGAACCGAGGGCATAAGAGTGAAGCTGTCACTTGTTCAGGACAATGACCCCAGGGGGCTGGTTTCAAAAACCGGGACCATCATACCCCCGTCCGGGATCAGGGAATTTTTCGATATTGTCTATTCCACGCCGGACTGTATCTCCCTCGGCGTGGGCGAACCCGATTTCACAACGCCCTGGCGCATCTCGGACAGCGGCATCTTCGCCATCAAGGACGGGAACACCCACTACACGCCCAACCGGGGCCTCCCGGAGCTCCGCGATCTCATAGCGGCCAGCATGGCCTCGGAATACAGGATCGAGTGCAATCCCGATACCGAGCTTATCATCACGCTGGGAGTGAGCCAGGGACTTGACCTGGCGCTGCGCGGCATCCTCAACCCGGGCGACGAGGTCATCGTGATCGAGCCTTGCTACGTGTCCTATGCCGCGAACGTCACGCTCCTGCACGGCGTGCCCGTTATCGTGCCTACCTACAGCAAGGATGGGTTCACAATCGACATCGATCTCCTGAAAAAATCGATAACGAAAAAGACGAAGGCGCTTCTGCTAAACTACCCTGCCAACCCCACCGGCGCCACCATCGGCAGGGAGACGCTGGAACAGATAGCAGACCTGGCGCTCCGGCATAATTTCATCGTGCTGAGCGACGAGATTTACTGCACCCTGATTTACGGGCGCGAGCACTTTTCCATTGCATCAATTCCCGAGATGAAGCAGCGTGTACTATACCTGAACGGATTTTCGAAATCGCACGCCATGACCGGGTGGCGTCTCGGCTACGTCGCGGGTCCGGCGTACATACTCGACATCATGATGAAGATCCACCAGTACACCGCTCTCTGTGCGCCATCCATGGCCCAATACGCGGCCATCGAGGCCATCAAGAAAGGACGCAAGGACGTTCAGCTGATGAAGTCCGAGTATCTCAAGCGGAGGAATTTCATTACCGGCCGGCTCAATGAGATCGGCCTGGCCTGTCATGTCCCTGAAGGGGCGTTTTACGTTTTTCCCGACGTTTCAGGGACCGGCCTGGAGAGCAGGGATTTCGCCCTCCAGCTTCTGAAAAAGGAAAAGGTCGCCGTGGTGCCCGGCGGGGTGTTCGGCGAATGCGGGAAGAATCACGTTCGCTGTTCCTACGCCACGTCCATGGAAAATATCCGCGAATCCATGCTCCGGATCGAGAGATTCGTTAAGCAGCTGTAACGCCTCGCCATGTTTCTTATTGACGGATTCAACCTGATCTATAAATTCCCCGACCTGGAAGAAAAAATGCTGCGTGGACAGCTCGATGACGCCCGCGCCGGCCTGCTTGATCGCCTGAAAGAATACCAGAGAATAAAAAAAGCCCGGATCCGCGTCGTGTTCGACGGGAAGAAGGGAGTTGCAGGTGAAGTCCGCTCGGAAACGGTCGGCTCAATCGACGTGTACTATTCCCTTGATTACTCCGCCGACTTTTTAATAAAGCAGTTTATAAAGAAGGATCTCAATCCCCGGAGCGCTACCGTGGTGACGTCAGACAAGGACATACTGTTCTACGTGAACCGGTTCAGCGCACGGACCATGACGAGCGAGAAGTTCGCCGAGCACGTGACCCGGACCATCATTGAGGAAGCTGAGTCCCGGGACCTGCCCGAAAAGGAGCATGATCCCGTTGTTTCTGATGAAGAGATATCGTTCTGGGAGCGCCTGTTTAACAAAAAGCGCCCGCGCTGATGCCCGTTACCGCGCCAGAGTCCGGTCAAAGAAGCCAAGGACGTCCGGCACCAGGTTCCCCCAGTAACGCCAGTCATGGCCTGCCCCTTTGCTTTTTACTTCTTCGACAATCAGCTCGTATTCGCCTTTCGATTCATGCCGCTCTTTCAGCCGGTCTGCCAGCAAGCGCGTCTGGGGCGGTGGCACAATGGCGTCGTTGGTGCCATGCCCGAGAAAAACCGGTGTATTTTTCAGGCTGGCAGAAAGCTCCAGAATATTGACCTCCTTTTCCCAGCGCTCCTGGTTCAGTCCATAGGGACCGTAGACAGACACGAGGAGCCGATCGTTCCATAGCGAGGCTGAATCATAATCGCCGGAAAGGCCGGCAGCGGCACCGAAGAGCTTCGGGTACTGTGAAGCCAGCAGCAACGCGCCTCGCGCGCCGGTTGAGACGCCGAAAATCCCGGTCCCGGACCGTTCCCCGGCAAGACCGAACTGCTCCCGCACGAAGGGGAGGAGCACGCGCACGATGTACTCTCCGCCCGGGACCGGCGCCCACCGGTTTTTCGTCTCCGAATAGTATTTCGATTCATAGAGCGTCGTGCCCATGGCCGGGCAGACCAGAACAAAACCATACCGGTCGGCATAGTCCGTTATGGGCGTGCCGTTCTCCCAGTCGCCGGGCTGTTGGCGGTACCCGTGCAGCACGATAAGGGTCCGGGCCCTGGAGCCGGCCTCGTATTTTTTCGGGACTCGACCTTCACGTTACGGAGCCATTTCCCGGGCGTTATTTCCGTCCGCAGAGCGGCGCCGGGTCCTGACGCGTAGCAGGTCAGGGAGAGGGCGGCTGACAGCACAAGACACGAAAATAACCGCATGATACACCTCGCAAAAACTGGCGCTGGAACGACGGGTTGAAGGATACCTACCCGTTTGATTATTTCAAGAATAATTTGTCCCTCAGGTCAGAGGTACCCGCCCTCCTTGAAGCTGAAATACGAGGCATTGGTTATGATCACATGGTCGAGCACCGGTATCCCGAC
>JAKJGD010000142.1 GCA_022704585.1 Spirochaetota bacterium
CGTTACAGACCATGCGTCGCGCCACCGCGGGGGCGGCCTCATTCTCATGATTGAGGACGATCCCGCGATCCAGAAGACCTGCGAAAGGATTCTGAACGTCCTCGGTTATGACGTTATCGTAGCTGAGGACGGCGAGCGCGGGATCGAGCTGTTCCGCGAGCGCCACGCCGACATCACTGCAATAATACTTGACATGGTGATGCCCAGGCGCTCCGGTAAGGAAACGTTCATAGAGATCAAGAAGATCGACCCGAACGTGAAGGTGCTCATATCGTCCGGTTTCAGGAACGATGCCAGGATTGATGATGTGCTCCGCATGGGCGCTGGCGGATTCTTGCAGAAGCCCTATACGATAGAACAGCTGGCTGAAGAGCTGGCCAAAATCATTCTGCCCGGGAGCGAGTAATACGGGCCCGTCGGGCCCCGGCATGACTGTGACATCCGGCAGGAACATCAAATCAACGAGGGACCATGAAAGGTAATAAAGCACCGGCGGCGCTCGCGCTGATAATCGCTCTGGCGCTGTCCGCGGCTTCCTGCGCCGACCGGAGATGCCCGAGCGAATCGAAAATACGGAAGCTGTACCGCCATTCCAGGGATTACAACGAGACGGCCGCCTTCCTGGCTGGGACGCGGGTCCGTCCCGGCACGCCCCTGTTCCGGCTGACCCAGACCGACGGCTACCGCGCCTATCGCGAGAGCATCGGCTCGCTGTGGGAGCAGTACCGGAAACGCGACCTGGACAATATCGAAACATGGCGGCGAACCCATATACGGAGCGTTTCCGGCGTAATCATGTATCCGTTCAGCGGCCCCGATATATTGAACGCCCTGGCGTTTTTTCCCCGCGCGGAGGAGTTCGTAATGATCGGGCTTGAGGACCCCGGTTCCGCGCCGGACCCCTTCGCCTTCCGGGGGGATGCGGTGCTGGCGGAGTTATGGCGCGTAAAAACCGCGCTCCGGACCATATTGCAGCTGAACCTGTTCCGCACCCAGGAGATGCATGCCGACCTGAAACCCGAATCCTTCTCCAGTATCACCGGCATCATGATGTTCTTCCTGGCGCGGTACGGATACGATATACTGGACGTCAAGAGGGTCTATGTCGATCGGGCGGGCGCATTGGCGGAGTGGGATCCCCGCTCTTCGGGCAGGGACGCCGAGGGCGTTGAGATTATATTCCGGAAGGGGGCGGGTGCGCCGCTTCAGACGGCGCGGTTCTTCAGCATAGACCTGTCCGACTCGTCGCTATCGCACAAGCGCGGTTTTTCCGCGTTCCTTGGCGGTAAAAGGCAATTTACCACATTCATCAAGTCGGCATCATACCTGCTGAGCTACGATACCTTCACGGTCCTGCGCTCGTATCTCCTTGCCGGCTCCGCGTATCTCGTGCAGGAAGACAGCGGCATTCCAATGAAATATTTTACAGACGGGCAATGGAAGATAAGCCTGCACGGCACGTACCGGCTCCTGCCGATCTTCGCGAACAGGTTCCAGCAGGACCTGGACGCCGCAATAAAGTCCCGGTCGGAGGGGCTGCTTCCCTTCAGCTTCGGGTACGGGTTTGATCCGGAGAAGTCGAATATCATGATTGCGGTGCCGATGGCAAGAAACTAGCGTCAGCGGCGGCTGAAGGCCGGACCGGTGCTGCGGCTGAACACCTCGCGCATCAGCCCGGCGGCATCGGCGCCGTGGAGGAGGCGCGGTTGGGACCAGTCGTGAATCATGTACGGTATAAGTTCTGTTGATACGTGCCTGCCCCGGTAGAGATGGTATCGGGCAATGAGACCCCGCCGGTGGTTCAGGCTCTGCATCTGGTCGAAGAGGAAATTGCCCAGGCCGTAGGATATGAACCTGCCCCTGTAAAACTCGAGCCCCATCGCACGGTGCGCGGACGAGGACACCATGATGTCGGCGCCGAGCTCCGCCGCCCGGTGGAAATACCGCTTCTGAATATCCCAGGGTACCGGATCGTTCTCGTTCGCCCACTGGACCGTAACGATAACGACGTCTGCATGAGCTGCGGCCTCTTTTATCAGGCGCTCGAATCCTCCCCTCGTAAGGCGCGCGGCACCGGGCCGGGTGCCGGACGCGAAAGCGGGTTCGGGGCCCTGCTCGTTGAATCCGACGAAAGCCACCGTGGTGTTCCGGACCTTCACGTAGCGGACCCGTTCTGCGTCTCCGGTGTTCTTTCCGCCCCCGAAATAGGTCATTCCATTTTTCTCGATGAGATCGATCGAAGCGGCGTTGCAGGCGCTTCCGAAATCGTTATTGTGGTTTCCCGTGAGCTCGATCACGTCAAAGCCCGACTCGGTCAGTATATGAAAAAAGCGGAGTGGCGAGCAGAAGAGCATCCTGTCTTTCAACGGCCATGTGCAGGGTTCGAGGAACGAGACCTCGTTCGAGGTGACGGCTATGTCCGCCCTCGAGGTAATCTTCCTCGTGTAACGCACCGGCGAGAGAACGTCGCCCGACCTGTCGACCGCGGGGATGAAAGCCCGCGTCATGGCTGTCACGCCGGTCTGCACGACGGTGACGTGCCTGCCCGGGTCCCACGCCTCGGCTCCGCCCAGGGTTACAGGATAGGGCGGACCGTCCTCCGAGATTACGGCATCCTCACCGGTCTTTCCCCAGGGAAGGCATCCGTCGACCGGGAGGAGCTTATAGTACGGGCGGAGTCCCCGCAGGTCGCTTATGCCGAGGAACTGCCTGTCGGACATGGCACTCTCGTCGTCAAAGGGGACCGGAGTGCACCTAAGCGATGGATGGCTCTTCGCGAGCATTTCGGCTATAGCGGGATCAACCCGAAGGTGTACCGGCATGTCCGGACCGCCGATCTCCCTGAATCCGCGGACGGACCCTGCGAGGATGCGGTTGCTGTCTGAACGGGACAGGCGGGCGAGCGGGTTGGTTAGATGCACCTGAAAAAAGAGGGGCCGCAGCGTACCGCGCGCCTCTGTCGGAGTGTGCCATACAAGCGCCATCCAGACCGCCATCGCAGTCAGGGCAAGCGCCACGGCGCGCCCGGCAGGAGGTGCGTACTTTCTGCAGAAAAGGTTGCTGCGGGTGAATTGTTCCCTGCGGATCATGCCCGGTTAATTGCGCGCGGCTGCTTCCCTGAAGAGCCTGCGTATGTACGTGAGCTTTACATCGATGTTGGCGCGGGTAATGTGGATACAGATACCCGATGCCTCGGGATCTTTGCTGTTGTACATGGCGTCGATCATCGTGTCCGCAACGAATGGATAGCAGTGATTCGGATCGTGGAAATTGTTCATGTAATCTCCCGTCAGCCGGCTGGGTATCATGAAATTATGGCACTCGCCGAACACGTCCACGATATCCCGGATCCATCGTTCATATTCGTCGAGAAGCCCCGCGCGAACCATGGACGTCATGAAGGGTTTGGCTACGGGGGATGTGAAAATGACGAAATTCTTGGCCGGCGCCTTGTCGCGTATTTCCTGCAGCGTTGCCCGATAGCCGGGATTGTACTTGTAGTTGTTGAAAGAGTAGGCCTTGTCGGATTTTTCGAAATGCTCTATCAGGCGCATCATGTTGAATTGCGTATCCTTCATGTCCAGTTTGGTGGTGTGTTTGACATTGTCGCGGTCGTAATAGATGTGCCGGCCGTACAGGTAATTCATGAAATTCCTGCGGGAAAACTGCAATGTGCTCAGGCTGATAAGCGACTTGACCCTGAATAAAGGACTCCGGGTTTCATCGAAGATCTTCGAGGAATCGAACGGCGGCGAGGGCAGTCCGGCAGCGGTCAGGAGAAAATCGAGACCCAGGAAGATGACCCGGAAGTCCCGTCCGTTATTTTCGCGCGCGTATTGTATATATGATAGATATTCCGGAACTGACAGGGCATTGATTGAATAATTGTATACTCGCAATTCTTTGAAATTGTGCTGGTTAATGCCTGCGGTTGAGCTGGTGCCCATGATGAGCCCGTCATAGTCGAAATCGTGAAAGGTGATGTAATTGGTCTTCTGCTGGCGCTCATTGAAGTCGTCCTGCTTCTGGTTGTACCGGTGGGATATGGAGAAGCACCACAAGGGGTCCATGTAGTAGTTGATCCCGGCTACGCATGCGGGTATGATCAGCGACATGAAGATTGCGGCTACGAGCCATTTTTTATAATTGATGAATGTCATATGTTAAAAATTTGCGTAAATGAATTCGGTGACCTGCGTCGTGTGAATGACCCCTATTCCGAAGAGGAGCGACACAAGGAGGGCCCACCCCATGGAAGGCTTGAGTTTTTCCGACGTCTCCATGGAGTTTTTGCCTGCGAGCGCCGCGATTCCCGCCGCCAGAATAAGGTATATGAAATAATACTGTTTTTCTCCGAGGTCAGCGAGCCAGGATCCGTAGCTGAGCCATGCGGCGCCGGTAGGGCCGAGGGCTTTCAGCTTTTCAGGCAGCATCACGCCGTTAAGACCCGCCATGCCGCGGAATATCTTGGCGGCTCCCTTGAAATCAGCGGCCCGGAAAATCACGAAGGAGGCATTGACGAAGTTAAAGGTGATGAACCAGCAGAAAAAGCGGAAGGCGGCGACGCTGTGTTTCCCCCATGCCGCCTGCAGCCGCGACGCATGCGACCTCGAGAAGATGAGCGTCGGCAGCCGCCGTTCAAACCTGGTGCGTCTCTTCTGGGTGAGGTAATCGATGGAGAGGCCTATGCCGTGTATGAATCCGAAGGCTATGTAGTTCCAGCTCGCACCGTGCCACAGGCCGCAAATCGTGAAGGTCACTATCAGCGAAAGTATGACGCCGGCCCTCCCCCAGTATCGCCTGTTGATGACCATCGGGGTGTACAGATATTTATTGAGCCAGGTCGACAGGGTTATATGCCACCTTCGCCAGAAATCCTGCAGGCTCAGTGCCCGGTATGGCGTATTGAAATTATGGACCAGCCTGATATTGAACATGAGCGCGACACCGACCGCGACATCGGTATATCCGCAGAAATCGAAATATATCTGCAGGGTGTAGGAGAGGGAGGCAAACCACGCCTCGAAGAAATTCAGGACGGTCGCATGGTCGAAGGCCTGGGTAGCCCAGACGCCGAGGTTGTCGGCAAGGACAAGCTTTTTGAATAGCCCGATGGATACCAAGAACAATCCCCGTGCGATATGTTCGTAGTTGACCCGCATGTTTTTGGGATCGGTCAGCTGCGGCGACAACTCATCAAAGCGTGAAATGGGGCCCTGGATGATTTTAGGGAAAAATGCGATAAGCAGCGAATAGTCGAGAAATGACCTGTTCGTGACCTGTCCCCGGTATGATTCGACGAGGAACGCGATTTGTACGAAGGTGTAAAAGCTGATCCCGAGAGGGAACAATATTTTCAGGAGGGGGATATTCGAACTGAAGAGGTAATTGATGTTCTTTATGAAAAAATCGGTATACTTGAAATAGCCGAGCAGGGCCACGTTGAAACAGATGCCGGCAGTAAGGACGGCCTTTTTTGAAACGCCGGTTCGTTCTCCAGCCAGCATTCTGCTTGCAAAATAATTGACTGCGATTGATGCCAGGAGGATCGGCAGATAGCGAACGTTCAGGTATGCGTAAAAGGCTATACTGCAGGCAAGAAGCCACCATTTTGCCGAAGCAGTAAATCCCTTGCGGCAGATGAAGAAGTATATAAAAATCACCCCGGGGATGAAAAAGAACATGTATTCGAAGTAATTGAACTGCATCAGTTACCGTATAAAAAGGGATATGGGAATCATTCTCACGCTATGGGAGTGACAAATAGTTTACATTTGGAGATTAGGCAAGAAAAAAATATTTCCAGCAAAAAAAACGTGGTGCGCATTGATGCATCCTCCATGCTGATTCAGGTTGATTCAAGGTTGGCTAATAAAGAATTAATGGTTGATATGGTTGGACTGTTTTTGCATAGTGTCGAGGTATGAGTATCTTGATACGTATAAAAAAGGGAATGATGCTTTTCAATAAAGAAACGGCAGGGCGACTCTATTTCGATAACGCCGCCACCTCGTTCCCCAAGCCGCGGGAAGTTGTGGACGCGGTCGTGGACTACATGACCGTGGTCGGCGGTAATC
>JAKJGD010000143.1 GCA_022704585.1 Spirochaetota bacterium
ATACAATTTTTTCATAATTATAAGGCCCTGCCTTTTTCCTCCACCTCGATCTTCCGGCGGAATTTTGCGTATGCGATCAGGTTTGCGATCGCTTTGAACCCGTCCCTGGTGTGTTCGACAACGTAAAGGTTCTTGTCCCGGTAGAAGCGGCGCGCCTGTTCGCCCACCTCGCGGAAAGCAATGGGGATGATCGGCTTGGCCGAGGGGAGCGCGCCCAGGATGTATTCGTTGAATTTTTCGAAAATCGAGCCGGCGCCCCCTTCCGGCGAGAAGGAGAGGGTCGCGACAAGGTCCGTGTTCTCGTCCGCGAGCATGATACCGAGGACCCGGTCCATGCCGCTCGTGAACCCGGAGCCGGTCACGTCGAGCGGATTGCCCGGCTGCGCGAAGGGGGGGAGCGCCTCTTTAAGCGCGGCAATGGTCGCGGGCGTGAAATCGTGAAGTTCGATCCCGAGCGATCCGCACAGGTCGGCATAGAGGCCACACAGCCCTCCGGATAGGGTGCATACCGCCAGGCGGCCTCCGGCGGGCAGGGGACAGCGCGACAGGATGCCCGCGGTCTCGACCAGCTCCTCGATGGTATCCGCCCGGATAATGCCATGCTGGCGGAGAAAGGCGTCGGTGACCGCCTCGTTCCCGGCCATCGCGCCGGTGTGGGATCGGGCCGCCTGCATGCCCTTCTCGGACCTTCCGACTTTGATGAGGACGATCGGGATTGAACGATGCGCCGCCTCGCGCGCAATCCGGGCCAGCCGCCGCACGTCGCGGAACCCCTCGATGAAGCCTGCGATCACGCGCGTCCTGCCGTGCAGGACCATGTGCTCGATGCAGTCCTCCACCGACACGACTGCCTCGTTGCCCGAGGATACGAAAAGCGATATGCCCAGCCCCTTTTTCAGCATCTTCGTGGCGATAACCTCGCTCGAGGCGCCGCTCTGGCCGATGATGCCGATGTTGCCCGGGACCGGGTCGCACTCGATCGATCCGCCCGAGAAGGCGCCCGTGCGGTCGACCGGGTTCAGGAACCCGAGGCAGTTCGGGCCCAGGAGCGTCACGCCCCGGGCGCGGCAGATGTCGACGAGTTCGTTCTGTAATCGCGTCCCTTCGTCCCCGGTCTCGGAGAATCCCGAAGAGACCAGCAATATGTTTTTTATACCGCGCGCCGCGAGGGACTGCACGGTATCGGCTACCATTGCGCTCCTGACTATGACCGCGGCAAAGTCGATTCCCTCCGGCAGGTCGTTCACGGAGGCGAGGGCCGGGATGCCGCAGACCTCGGACGCTCCCGGGTTCACCGGGTAGAATGCCCCCGGGAAACCAATGCGCCGCGCGTTCGACACGATGTTTGCGAACCAGTGGTTTTTGGTGGATGCTCCGATCACTGCGATGTTCCGGGGGGAGAAGAAATTATTCAGACGGTCTGACTGTTCCTGGCCCATGATGCGCTCCTCTCGGGTAAATGAAAAAGGAGCGTTGATTTTTGACAAGTAATTTATTATGGTCTCGCGCAGAGGCGCAGGGGCGCGAAGGTTATAAATTATGTACGATTCTGAAAATTCCGTTTTTCATTAACTTTCATTATAATTAATCATGAGACCCACCTTTATCCCGCTTATTTTAAGGTATGTTAATAACTGCTTTTTATGAACTGGCAAAACAACTTCTACAGATTTCAATTCGACAATCACCTTGTTTTCAACAATAATGTCAATTCGATAGGCCATGTCAAATATTCTACCATCATAAATAATGGGAAAGTTAACCTGCCATTTATACTTCAAACCGCTTTTTTGCAATTCATGTAATAAAATTTTTTCATATATTGACTCGAGAAGACCGGGGCCCAAATCTTAATGAATTGTAATGCACCTATCGATTATAATTCCGGTGATTTCATTTTCCATCATACTTGTTTCATCCTCCTTGTGATTTGGAATGTATTACGTATGACAATGGCAATTAATGAATAATTTTCTCTGTGTCTCAGCGCCTCTGCGTGAATTTTTTCTTTATTATTTCCATGGATTATTGTATATTTACATAATCCGTCCGGGCATAGCCGGGGACGGAAATTGATATTGACAGGGAGAATGCGGTTTTAATAGATTCTTCCTTGACTATATTTGAGGTACACAGTGGCAAAGCTGAAGACGGCGAAAACGCACGAGCTGGTGTATTACGGGCACGACACCCTGAAAAAAGTCGCGGAAGACGTTAAAGAGATCGACGACGAGCTCCTGCGCCTCATCGACACCATGTTCAACGTGATGTACAGGGAAAAGGGTGTGGGCCTTGCCGCCCCGCAGATCGACGAGTCCAGGCGGCTCATCGTCATCGACGTTGCGGACGAAAAGAAAAAGAGCCAGGTGCTCGAGCTGATAAATCCGGTGATAACCGCGTCCTCGGACGAGGTCGGACCGTACGAGGAGGGCTGCCTCTCTGTACCGGGCATTTCGGAAGAAATCATCCGCCCCACGGGGATACAGGTCCGGGGCATAACCCGCGACGGCAAAGAGGTCTCGCTCGAGATGGGCGGCATGCTGGCCCGGGTGACGCAGCACGAAGTCGACCACCTGAACGGCATACTCTTCGTGGACCGGCTGGAGGACTACGTGCGGAACGAGCTCAGGCCCGAGCTTAAAAGGATCAAGAAGCTGAACAAGCGGCCATGAACATAGGGTTTTTCGGGACACCGGAGCTGGCAGCGCGCGTGCTGGCCGGCCTTGCGGAGGCTCACCGCGTCACGTTCGCCGTGACCGCCGTGGACAAGCGGTCGGGAAGGAACCGCGAGCTGCAATTCTGTCCGGCGAAGAGCGAGGCGCTGCGGCTCGGCATTCCGGTGCTTCAGCCCGCGTCGCTCAGGGAGCCGTCCTTCCTTGACGGGATCGGCTCCTTCCTGGCGGACGCCTTCGTCGTGGTGGCGTACGGAAGCCTGATCCCGCGCTCGGTGTTCGGCCGTCCTCCCCTCGGCACCCTCAACCTTCACCCGTCGCTGCTTCCCCTCTATCGCGGCGCCGCGCCCATCCAGTGGTGCCTTATCAATGGCGAGACCGAGACCGGCATCACCGTACAGCTCATCAACGAGAAGCTTGATGCGGGAGACATCGTGGTGCAGGAAAAGATGCCGGTGGGGCCCGACACGACCGCCGGGGACCTGCTGGAGATCGCGTCAGCCTCGGGAGCCGGACTCATCGGCCGCGCCCTTGAGCGCCTTGCGTCCGGCGCCGCCCCGGTACGGCAGGACGATTCCCTCGCGACTTACTGCGGCAAGATCGACCGCGACACCGCACTTATTGACTGGGAAAAGCGGCCCACCGAGATACATAACCTGGTCAGGGGGCTCAACCCGAAGCCGGTGGCCTTTTCGCATTTCCGCGGGGAGCAGGTGCGGATCTGGAGGACGGCCCCCGTGTACGGGGAGGTGCCGGCGGCGCCTGTGCCGGGCGTGCTTGTCCGCTGGCAGAAGAAGCGCCTGCTTGTCGGGACCGGCGACGGCTACATTGAAATCCTCGGGATCCAGCCCGCGAACAAGAAGGTCATGGATGCGGGGGCCTTTATCAACGGTTACCGGCTCGCGCTGGAAGACCGGTTCGAGTAACTGTCATCATGGACATCACCCTTAAAACGAGAAAGATCATAGAGAAGCTGTTCCCCCCCGATGACGTCGACCTTGTCGCCGATATCCTGGAGCGGGAATGCGGCGGGAACATTCCCCAGTGCGGAGAATGCACACCCGAGGAGATGGAGCGTATCCGCTTTTCTGTTTTGAAGGAATCGAACGGGTGCATCGATACATTATCCCGCTGCATCGGCCTGGCCGGGATTGACTGGCGCGATTTGCTTGTTAATGCAGGGTTTGCCGATGATGTTCATGCGCACGAGGCTTGGGCGGAAGAGCTGCTTGCAGACCGCTGATCCCCCGGGGCGGCCGCCGCGATTTTTTCTGCATCGTAATGTTTTTTAGTCACGGTGGCCCCGTGAGACTGTTCGCAGGGCAGGGGCTTTTCGATTGATCGTGTCGCGGATCCATGGCGTGAAACATAAAAAAGGGAGCGTGATGTCACGCTCCCTTTTTGTCTGCCGCTACAGTGTCTGCAGGCTGGGCGGGGCGTTCTTGGATTCGCCCGGAGTGTTCTCCTTCTGCTTTTTCTTCTTCTCGGCGTTCTCTTTGTCCAGCATCTGTTGTTTGAGCTTTTCCTGCTCGATCTTCTGCGCACGGAGATTTTCCTGCTCGATCTTCTGCGCGCGGAGCTTTTCCTCGCGGAGCTGCGCCATTGTGCGCTCTTTTTCCTTCTTCTGCTTCTCGAGCTTTTCTTTTTCCGCTTTCTCGCGTTCCGCCGAGTCATCGGGGGCGGGGGCCATGACCTTTTCCCGTATCTCTTTTCGCGCTTCCTGGTTAAGCTTCTCGAGCATTTCCGGCTTGATGTCCCTGATCTCCTTCCTGATCTCCTCGACTTCTTCGGCCTTCATCTCCGTGACCGTAATCTCTTTCTTTTGCTCAACGGCCTGTTTCACCGCTTTTTCGTCCAGCTCAACGGTCTGGTTCGTCTCTACGGTTTTCTCGACCCCGGTGACCACGGTATCGTTCTGCACGGGGTTGATCCTTACCGCGCCGGTGACCACGTCGAGCCGGGAGGCCTTTTCATCCGCGGTGATGCGGAACGATGTGCCGCGCACGGACGCAACCGCGGTGGGCGTCTTGACCCGGAAGTCGCCTTTTTTCAGCTTGGAGAGGGTCACGTACATCTTGCCCTGGGGCATGTCAAGCTGCGAATCGCCCGTAGCCGGGTCCATGAGCGAAGAGAGCAGGATATTGGAATCGGGCTGTATCCGTATGATGCCCTCGGAGCCGTACAGGACGTCGGCTATCGAATCGGCGCCGGTCCTGATGCCGTCACCTGTTATGAGCACATCGCCTACGGTCGCCGGCTTCTCGGTGTTTCCGGCAACGATCATCACTTCGCCTATAAGGCCCTGGATTGTAATGGCTCTGTCTTTATCGTCCTTCTTGCAAACGGTCACTCCCGCAGCCAGGAGAAAAATGATCATAATAGATAAAACGTGTTTCATGTGCTCCTCCGAAAATGTATAAATACTCTACATCAATATATACACAATCCATCCATGATTCAAGCAATTAAATTTCCGCGGATCCCGTCAAATATTAAATTTGCGTTAATTCAGGCCTATTTTCCTATATGGAATGTGTATATGGCCGAAAACGTGATGCCGAAGAAATGGTCGTACTGCCCGTCGATGACATTGCTGGCAACCTCGTTATACAGGGGATTGTTCCTGCTGTATTTCTGGCTGTTATACAGGAGCTGGTACCTGCCTCCGAGCGACAGGGTCGTGTTGATTTTTTCGATGGAATAGGCGAACGAGAGTGATGCGGTGCCGCCGTACGACAGGTAACGCCCCCTCCGCGGAAACATGCTGAGCAGCACAAATCCGGAAAATGGGTCGATGATATATGTTTTATTCTGCCTGATCATTATCGTCTCAAGGGACCAGAGGACCACTCCCGAGACGCTCATCATCAGGTAAAAGTCGGTTGCCAGGGGGAACGTCAGGCCGATGCCCAGGCCGCCTCCATAGGACCGTACATCGTCAGTAAGCTCCCGGGTGAACCAGGCCGGGTTGGCGGTGATGAGCAGGTCTTTCATCCGCTCTTCGTACCGGTATCCCTGGTGCTTGAACCCGGCGAATATCTTCACCATACGGTGTACGGCGCATCCTATCGAGGTGTCGCTGTCCCACTTGAGCACGTCGCGATTATAGCTTTTTATCGAGGGTGAGTAATCCCAGGGGGCGAAGGTCATCTGCAAGTCGCGCGATATTCCTTTTGACCTGTAGGCGATGCGTCCCATGGTTAATACCGACTGGATGGACCAGCGGTCAAGAAACCCGATTGAGATCACAGGCCCGGCCATCGCATTGGAGCCGGTCTTGAAATCCGCGGCGTCCTCGGCCATTATAATGGCGGCCGGAGCAGGGCTTATTACCCGCATTGAGGACTTCGCGTCCGCCCACGCCGGTTTCCACCATATGTACCATACTG
>JAKJGD010000144.1 GCA_022704585.1 Spirochaetota bacterium
AAGGCCGCGGCAGGCAGGGAGACCGGTGCGGGCGAGATGATCGGCGCGGGAAACGCCGCCGTTGTCAAGGAAGACATCAGAACGAGGCCCGTCAGCGAGGATGAGAGCAAGGAGTTCGACCGGTTCCATGCGATCGAGCCGATCGATGACATAGACGGTACCAGCGGGTCCGACATCATCAGGATGGAAGCGGATTACCTGAAGGGCGGCGGCGCAGGCAGCGGCGAAGAGAAAAAAGCTGACGGCGTGGATGCGTCTTCGAAGCAGGGCAAGCCGTCGGATAACGAGGAAGCTGAAAAAGTGGTCCTCTGGACCGGCAAGAGCGTGTATACCGCCTCGGATACCGTTGTCGTGTACTATAAAAATATGCCGGAGTACCGGAATTGCTGGATTGACATATCGAGGGCCGGCGATGGTGACGGGAGATACCGGTCATACAACTGGACCTACAGCGCGGCCGGCGGCAAAATGGAGTTTCCCGGCCTGGGCCTCGAACCGGGCCTGTACGAAGTCCGGGCCCATTTCAGCAAGAGCAATTCGGTAGAAAAGAGGTTCCGCTTCAGGGTGCAGTAACACAGGGGGGGCGATCAGCGGCCGCTCCCCGCTTCCCACCTGTTATCCAGCTCGCGCCTTATATCGTGAAAATCGTTCCAGGGGATGAACTCTTTCCCCGTTTTATGCAGTATCTGTGCCAGGGCATCCCGCGCGAACACAAGGTCCGAGACCTGCGCCATGTTTATGTCCGTAAACCCGTCGCCGATCGCGATCACCTGCTCCGCACCATATTGAGAAATGATCTTCGGTTTGTCCATGAGCTCGGTTTCCCCTTCATGGGTAGAGGAGACCCGGATATACTCGCCGCTGAGGTCCGTGTCGACCGCGTAAATGCCGCGCACCCGCGTTTTCAACGGGCCGAGACGGGCCTCCACCATGCCGCGCAGGCCGCCGGATATCACGATGAGCGGCACGCCGCGTGAATCGAGGTAGTCGAGGAGCTCCTCGAGGCCGGGGCGTATCGGTACCGCCATGACGAAATCGATCACCTCGCCGTACCGCTTCGTCGGGATCGATTCGACGAGGGTCTTCACTCCTTCGCGCAGTGTCATGCGGCGGGCGAGCATCTCGGGCAGGATCTCCTTCCACCTGTCGGGGACGAGGTGGCTGACCATGCCGGAAAGGGTTTCCTTCGAGGTGATGGTCCCGTCGAAATCGCAGAACACGGCTGTTTTAAATGACTCCATGGCGTCCCTTCAATATAATAGGGCATGGTATGGGGCCGCGGTCTCTCCGTCAACAGAGAAACAGTAAATGCTCCCGGTTTGATCCATGCATGAATTGAAGGAGATGTTTTGCTTGACATCGTCTCACAAAAAGTAACTTATGCATATAAACTTTCAACCGTGGCGGGGTCAAATATGGGATATTATCACGGGTGTGCGATAATCCTGCTGCTGCTTTTTACGGGGTGCTCTCTCCATTCCATTCCGGATAACTATGTGTTGCAGAAAGGCGGGGAATCCATAGTGATAGGACAGCTCATACTCCCAACCACGGGGATGCCCTATCTCGAGAGGCCATACCGGGGGAGCGACGGTTCATTTTCCTTCAGTACCATTCTTGGCAGGGACTCCAGGGTCTACTCCGTGGTTCCTGATCAGCATGGAGTGGTCTGCGCGTTTTATATTGCAGTGCCGCAGGGCAGGTACAGTATCGACAGGATCAGCTGGGGCGAGTTTAAATCGGATGTGAACGGCATCTTTACCGTGTATGAACCCGGGAAGGTGTACTATATCGGTTCGATAAAAATGACCGTGCCAGAGCGGGACCCGGGACAGATTGCCGCACATATCGTGATGGATATATTCGCCAACCGGAGGTCGGTTCCGGTCAATTACACGGTAATTGACGACCTGAAGCAGGTATCCGCCGCGTTCCGGAAGAAGTATCCGCACCTGCCCCAAACAATAGAAAAGTCACTGGTTGTTTTCAGGGATCCGTATCAATGATTGGAGCTACCCGCTGAAATAGGCTTGCTTTTAAACCCATCAGACCATAGCCTGTGCCCGGTATGCGATTACCCCGAAAGGCATGAATATACAACCCGGATATAACGCGCACCCGTCACACGTCGGGCTGGCCCTGAAGTTCAGCTCGGTGAAGGCGATGGGGCCGCCCATGAGCGATACGCTGGTTGCGATTGTCGAGCTTCTGTTCAGCGTGGTAGAGGCGCCGGGCCATATCGCCCGGAAAACGGGCCTGGCCCCGGAATCGCTGGCCCCACTGCTGGAAGAAATGGTCCGGAAAAAGATCATCATCCGCCTCGCAAACCGCTATATGCTTTATCCGCTTATCCCGGGCCTGTTCGAGGTTGTTCTGAAAAGCGGGGAGCGGGATGAATGGCATGCGGCGTTCGCGGAGCTCATCAATGAACTGGTTGACACCGGGTATATGGGCGATTATTTAAACAGGCCGATCAGCGCCATCCGCAATGTTCCGGTCCGGCGCGCGGTCGATGCCGGCAGCATCGTCGCCGATACGGACCTTGTATTGGAGCTGGTTGACTCTCATAAGCATTTTGCCGTTTATGCTACATGCCCCTGCAGGCATTCGATGCGCCTGACCGGCCAAGACTGCAAACGCGCTTCGGCCGATGAAGGCTGCCTCGCCTTCGGCGATTATTCCCGCGGCCTGGAGAAGGATGGAAGCGGCCGCACCGTTTCCAGGGAAGAGATGCTCGCTATTCTCGGAGAGAGGAGGGCGAAGGGGCTGGTCTTTTTCACCTCCAACGTGAGGCCGTCGGCCCCCACGGCCATCTGCACCTGCTGCGACTGCTGCTGCCGCGCGCTGAAGATACACAACAACTTCAGCAGAAACCTGGTTGCTCCTTCTCATGCAATCGCATCAGTTGATGAATCGCTCTGCAATAATTGCGGGAGGTGCGTGAAGGCCTGCAATACGCATGCGCATTCTCTCGTTAACAGGACGCACGGTTACAGCCATGAACTGTGCGTCGGGTGCGGCATCTGCGCGGAGTCGTGCGGGAACAACGCTATTACCATGACGGAGAACAGGCTGTACAGGCCGCCTTCCGGAAGTTACACGCGGCTTATACTGAAAATGCTTCCGCCGATCCTGGTCACCGGCACGGGCATCAGGCTCAGGAGGCTGTTTTCAAAGAAATGAAGCCATATCGCACCAGAGATGCCGCCGTAATGAGGATCGCCGGACTCGCGGCCATGGCCCTGTCCGCGGCAGTACCGTGCGCCTGCTCGCCCTGTGCCGATCTGCGAATTGAAAGCAACATCCCGTCCACAGTGCTCGACCGGGGCGGCAGGACCGTGTGCGCCTCGACCCCCTGTGTGATGCGCGTGTCGCGGGAGACATGCCGGTTCTACAACTCGTCCACCGGATATATCATACTCGATGCTGCATCGCGCGGCGGCGTGACACTCCGGTCCATGCCGATCGTCGCCTGCGATGTTACGGACGGCATGCGATTGTCATTCATGTTCCCTTCCGTAAAAGGACGGGATTGCGGCGTGACGCTGTACGGGGGCGAGCGTGGGGAATATGGCATTCCCTGCGCGGACGCCCTGGTACGGTAATCCCGGTCTGTAACCGGATAGTTAGCTGGAGGAGCAGTATATGATCACTGAACTATTGCAGGGCTTCAACCCGGTGGTGCTCGCGCTTTTCGCCACGCTCTTCACGTGGATCGTCACGGCGCTGGGCGCCGCACTGGTCTTCTTCTTCGCGACAATTAATAAAAAAGTGCTGAATGCCATGCTCGGATTCGCGGCCGGCGTTATGATCGCCGCGAGCTTCTGGTCGCTCCTGAACCCGGCCATAGAGATGGCCGATGCACACGGCGATATCGTGTGGCTCCCCGCAGTCGCCGGCTTCCTCGCGGGAGGGGCGTTTCTGTTCGCGGTGGACAGGGTCCTCCCGCACCTGCACATGGGTCTTGATACAAGCAAGGCAGAAGGCATCAAGACCTCCTGGCAGAGGAGCGTCCTCCTTATCCTCGCGATCACCCTGCATAATATACCGGAGGGGCTCGCGGTGGGCGTGGCTTTCGGCGCCCTGGCGGACGGCTGGACAGCGGCAGCGGCGGGCGGTGCGGTCGCGCTCGCCTTCGGCATCGGTCTGCAGAATTTTCCGGAGGGTGCGGCCGTGTCGATCCCGCTCCGGCGCGAGGGCTTCTCGCGCTTCCGGGCCTTCTGGTACGGCCAGCTCTCGGGCTTCGTGGAGCCGGTGGCCGGTGTCGCGGGCGCGTTGCTGGTCGTGTTCGTAAAACCGCTTCTGCCGTACGCCCTGTCGTTTGCAGCGGGCGCCATGATCTACGTCGTTGTCGAGGAGCTTATCCCGGAATCCCAGGCGGGCGACGAGACCGACCTCTCCACCGTGGGCGCCATGGTGGGGTTCGCACTCATGATGTTCCTGGACGTTGCGCTGGGGTAGGGGGAATGCAGGCCATGCTCTGACCCCCGGGGCCATGCCCTGATCCTGTTGCTGTGCTCTGACCCCCAGGGGCAAACAGAATAGTTATCGCCCCGCATTACTATTGCGGAGTGGTTAAATGATACCTTGTTACTATATAATAATACTTCATAATATTTCTTCACGAATAATCCGATAGTGATTTTAAATACATTGCTCTGACCCGTTATGCAGGTTAAAATAAAATAAACAAAATAACTAATATTGAATATTTACTACCTACACAATGTATTATTTTTTAAAAAAAATCCGCCCGAGCGTGTTTTTTTTATTGTCTTTTCATTGACAATATAGGTATATAGAATAGAGATTTGTAGGATTAATTATTGATTATGAACGCCGCTATTTATATTCACGACCGTAAAACCAATATGAAATGTATGTATAAGATCAAATATAATCTACGATCTATTCCAGCATCCATATCATTTTTTATGTTGTGAATGATTATATGAGGTACAAAAGAATGAGAGCAAAACATCTATTGATCATCACCATGGCTGTCATAACCGCGCTGTTCTCTGCCGGATGCAACAGCAAGGTCTTTAAGGCCTACATGGACAAGAGCGACGGCGAGGGGATATTCCTGCCCAGCAGCGTTATTACGCCTGACACCTCGTCCCCTGACCTTGCGGGCGTTACAGCGACCGCGCATGACACGATACGGATCGCCTTCAGCGACAATTCCCGGCGCCTGGACCGGACGACCGCCGAGGACATCGCGAACTACACCGTCCAGGGAACCGGCTCCAATCCCGATGTAACGATCACCGATGCACGGCTGGTAGACGACATGACAGTCGAGCTGACCGTTGTAACATCACCCGGCATGATACATGGCGATACCTACAATATGATTGTTGTGAATGTGCAAGACAATCATGATAACGCGATAAACCCGGCGAAAATTATGCCATTCTACGGACGCGGCGCGGTCGTGGCCGAGCTCACTGACACGCCGGCCAATCCTACGTACATACAGGACATCGATATCACTGTCGGCGGCACGGACATCGTGAGCTACCAGTACCGCCTCGACGGCGGGGCCTGGAGCGCCGAGATCGAGCTCGCGACCGACGACACCATAACCGCGACCGGACTGGGCGAGACGCCCAGTCCCCATGTGCTGGAAGTTGTCGGCAAGGATTCGCTGGACAACTGGCAGAGCACCTCTTCGCCCACCACCTTCTCGTGGGTGATCGATATTACCGCTCCCACTGCCGTTCTCCTCAATACGCCCGATGACCCGACCAACGTGGTCACGACGGACATCACTGTATCCGGAGCAGGCGTGGCGGCGTACAAGTACCGTCTCGACAGCGCGGAGGCGTGGAGCGGCATCAGCGAGAGCACCGGGTCGATAGTGGAAACGGTCGCGAACGGCACGCATACCCTCGAAGTCATCGCGCGCGACGCGGCCGGCAACTGGCAGTCCACGCCGACCGAGCACACCTGGACCGTGGACACCACGCAGAAATTCCCGGTGCTGTCCCAGCTTCCGGCCAACCCCACGAGCGACACCGGGACCGACATTATTGTCGGCGGCGACGGCGTCGAGG
>JAKJGD010000145.1 GCA_022704585.1 Spirochaetota bacterium
CCTCACCGGGGCGCAGTTCGGGTTCGTGGGCGGACCGACGATACGCGTTCTGCTGCTGGATCATTTCGAGCTATATCTTCAGTACGGTTGGGACTACCTGCTCTCCACGAAGAAAAACCACGGGTACCTGTATTTCAACATATACAACAAGTGGTGACGCGTGCTACCGGGGTTCTATGATGCGGTCCATTTTGAAATATCTCGTTTCCCCGCGAAGATAACAATAAGCAAGGACATAGACGTCTTCACCGACGGTAATGAATTCGCGCGGCTGAATCTTCCGAGTGGTAACCTTCCCCGCAGTGTCCATGTAGGTGATATCCACGGCCTCGCCAAGCTCTATCCCCCGTATCTTTTTACCCTTTATGTTGATCCGCTTCATCCGCTTGCCACCGCTCATCCGGACAAAATCGCCATGATATTTTCTGAGGTCCGAGAGGCTCCAGCGGTTGTCCGGGTCTTCGCGGTGGATGACGTCGTTGAATATCGTCATGCAGCCACGCGCGTCCGGGCTTGCCCGGTGGTGCATGATCTCGTATCTCAGGAACCCGCATACCGTGTCAAGACGGTAATTGGGGAGGCCGGGGTATGCACGGCGCGAGAGCCTGACCGTATCAACAGAGATCATCTCGGGCACCGGCATGTCGTTCTTCCTGAACGCCTCCCTCAGAAACGATATATCGAACTCAGGGCAGTGGATTATCAGAAGCGAGCCCCGGATGAACTCGGCGATGTCGCCCAGGATGTCGCCGATCGGCGGGGATCCCTGCACCATCTCGTCCGTGATGCCGTGGATCCCGATCGTTTCCTGGGGGATCTTCATGCCCGGGTTCACCAGCGATTCAAAGGTGTCACGGGTCGCGTCACGCGTAAATCGTATGATTCCGACTTCGACGATCTCGTGAAAAGCCGGGTTGGTCCCGGTCGTTTCCAGGTCAAGCGCGCAGAACGTCATGTCGGATAATTTTTTTGACGAGTATTCCATGCGAATTAAAACGAACCGATCATTTTTACTTCCGTCTCCAGCTCAATCCCGAATTTCTTCTGCACTGTTTCACGCACCAGGTCTATGAGCTCCCGTACGTCGCGGGACGTTGCGTTGTCAATATTTATAATGAAATTCGTGTGCAGGGTGGATACCGCGGCGCCGCCGATCCGCGCGCCCTTGAGCCCCGCCTCGTCGATCAGCTTCCACGATGAATGGCCGTCCGGGTTTTTAAACACCGATCCGGCCGATGGATATTCGAGCGGGTGCTTCCCTTTCCGGTCCGCAAGGATATCCTCGACCCGTTCCCGGACCCTGCCGGGGTCCTCGGTGCGCGCCAGCCTGAAGCGGGCGCCGGTAACTATCGCCCCGGCGTCGATGTTCATATGACGGTACGAGGACATCGACCTGTCGATCTTCACGGTGCGGGCATTCCCCTCGGCATCGACGATGTCTGCGTCGATGAGAATATCTACAAAGGACCCCATGTAGGTGCCCGCGTTCATCATGATCCCGCCGCCCATGCAGCCGGGTATCCCGGCCATGAACTCGACGCTACCGAAGCCGGAAGTTATGGCGAATTCAATGAACCGGTCCTTGCCCGCAATCGCATCCGTGTACACGCTTCCATCATCGAGAACCGATATCACTGCCGGACGCGCATCGTCCTCACACAGCCGCATGACCGGCTATGCCGCGATCGCCCACAAGCAGGTTCGATCCGCCGCCGATGACTGTGAGGGGCACCCGCGCCTCCCGTGCGACGGACACGATACGGGCGACGCTCCGGTTGTCGCTCGGCATAACAAGCACATCGGCCGGTCCGCCGGTACGGAAGGTCGTGTGGCCCTTCAGGGGCTCGTGTTCAAAAACGCGCCCCCACTCGGACAGGGCGTCGATTATAGTGCGGGGTACTGCAGCGGTCTGCTCCATGATAGGACCATATCCTTTCTCGCTCGTCGATGACGGATCTGCCGGGCTGTCCGAACCCCCGGGTGCCCCGGGGCTCCCGGAATCCGTTTAAAATGAATTGACAGCCGTATAAAACTGTTTCATTTATTTGAAAACATCATCCAATGTCAATTATATTATCGTCAGGGGTGCGGCCCGTTCTGCTACCCCGTTATGGCACATCCCGGATGATGATTTTTCCGGACCAGCAAGCGGCAATCGCCATTTTAGGGCTGAAAATCGGTGAGTTTAGTGCCGATATTGTATGTAAGAACAAATACGCGCAACCATTATGAAAAAGACATCAAAGAAAGCCATAATTCCGGACCTTGCAGAGTACACGGATGAAGAGGGGAAAAAGTGGATACAGACCTCCACCGATGACCTTTTTTCGATCAAAGAGCTCAACGAGATTCTCGAATCCATCGACAAGGGCGGCGATTCGGATGAAATAATCCTCGCACGCATCGACTTTCAGAAAGTAAACAAGGAATATTACGAGACAGCCATCAGGCTCCAGAAGAAGCTCAAACAGCAGACGGAGCTCCTCAAAAAGGTGGTCACAGACGCCCGGACGACGATCGAGAGAAAGAACAAAAAGCTCAGGGAGCTTATCGATTACATTAAAAAACTTCACACCCTGCTGGCACACCTGTCAGCAAGCGAGGACGACCTCCAGAAGCTGAAGGTCTCCCCGGAGATGCTCGTCAGGTCACTGGGAACCGCCTTCACCGACCGCGAAGAGACGGAAGAATCGTTCGAGCAGGTCGAGGAAATCGTGCTCCCCCTCGAAGCGAAAATCAACAAAATCAAATAGACCCCTTTTTTTCTCCCGGTAAAAAATGTTTGACAACAATCGCGGCTGACAAATCACTACTCGTATCGGTTCTGCGGGCCGGCAACGGTCGGTGCAGGGCGTTTCGATAATCCATTCACGGTTCGGTCCCGGCACGGCGGCAGCATCCCGGGCAAGGAAGCGATAATGACCCTACGAATTCACAACACACTCACGGGAATGGCGGAAGAAATCATTCCGGGCGGCGCGCACAGGGACAGTCCGGCCGACTATCCTCCGGTTACCATATACTCCTGCGGTCCCACCGTGTACGGGTACGCGCATATCGGGAATTTCCGCACCTTTGTCTTCAACGACTTCCTGCGCCGGTACCTGAAATTCAGGGGATACAGGGTCGACCATGCGATGAACATCACCGATGTCGATGACAAGACCATCGCGGGAGCCAACAGCGAGAACATCACCCTCGCCGAGTATACCGCGCGCTACACCGCAATTTTCCTGGAGGATTTAAAGAAGCTCAACATCGAGCCTGTAGAACACATGCCGAGGGCGACCGAATCGATTGACGCGATGATCGATATCATAGCCAGGCTCAAGGAAAAGGGCTTCGTGTATGACAAGGACGGCTCGCTCTATTTCAGCATTGCGCGGTTTGATGACTACGGCAAACTATCCCGCCTGGACGCGCGGGAGATCAAGACCGGCCTCCGGTACGATACCGACAATTATGAAAAGGACGACGTGCGCGACTTCGCACTCTGGAAAGCGCCGAAGGAGGGCGAGTTATCCTGGGACACGCCCTTCGGCGCCGGGAGGCCCGGGTGGCATATCGAATGCTCGGCAATGATCAGGAAAATATTCGGGACGACCATTGACATCCATACGGGCGGCGTGGACCTTATCTTCCCTCACCATGAGAACGAGATCGCCCAGAGCGAGGCGGCCTACGGGGAGAAGTTCGTCAGGCATTGGATCCACGCCGAGCACCTCCTGGTAAACGGGTCTAAGATGTCGAAGTCGCTCGGAAACTTCTACACACTGCGCGACCTCCTGGACAAAGGACACTCGCCGCGCTCAATCCGCTATCTCCTCGTCTCCGCGCATTACCGGAAACAATACAACTTCACGCTCGAGGGGATCGGACAGGCCGACCAGGCCCTTGCCCGCATCGACAACCTGATCGTCAGGCTCAGGGACGTGAAAAAAGTCGGCCCGCTCGACCCGGCGATTCGGGACATGGCAGACAAAATGATCGCCGACTTCACCGAGGCGGTCGACGACGACCTGAACATTTCCCGCGGCCTGGGCGTTTTCTTCGAATTCGTCCATGACGTAAACACCCTTATCAATGAGGACAGGATCACCCGCACCGGCTGCGACGCCGTGCTTGACACGATGAAATCGCTCGACGCAGTGCTGGGCGTCATCTTTTTCGATGACCCCGCGGCCAAAGCGATCGATGGCTCATGGGTGGAATCCATGATAGCCGAGCGCATAGCCGCAAAGAAGGACAAGAATTTCGCCCGGGCGGACGGTATACGGAAGCAGCTACTCGAGAAAGGCGTGGTACTCGAAGACACCAAAGAGGGAACGAGGTGGAAGACAAAGAACTGATCTTCGGCCGCAACCCCGTGCTGGAATACCTGCGCGGCGCCGAACCGGGAGCGCCCTATCTGCTGTTCATCTCCGACAGCGCGCACGGAAAGATAATCGACACTATCACAGGCGAGGCGAAAGCAAAAAAGATACCGGTTCGCCGCGAGGAGAAGGACTTCTTCTCCCGGCTCGGTCCCTCGTCGCATCACCAGGGCGTCGCCCTGAAAGTGCCGCAGGCCGCGCGCGGGCACGTTCCCGGCATGGAGCACCTCCTCGAGAGGGCGCGGGAACGGAAGGGCGTGCTGGTCCTCCTGGATCATCTTACCGATCCCCAGAACATCGGCTCGATCATTCGCACTGCCGAAGCGCTCGGGTGCTCGGGGATCGTGATGCCGCGGGCGCACGCGGCCGGCATAACCCCGGCCGTGGTCAAGGCATCAGCCGGTGCCACCGCCCATATTGAGATCCTCACCGTCAGCAACGTCGTCATGTTCATCGAGGCCGCGAAAGAGGCCGGCTTCTGGATCGTGGGCACATCGGACAGGGGAACCGAGCCGCCGTCGCGGCTACGCGGCTACCGGCCCGCCGTCGTGGTGATCGGGAGCGAGGGAGAGGGAATGAGGCACCTCACCGGGGAATCCTGCGACCTGGTCGTGCGAATCCCCCTCCGGGGCAGCGTATCGTCGCTGAACGCGTCCGTTGCCGCCGGCATCGTTCTCCACGAGCTGCTGCGCGAGGATTAGCGCCCTGGCCGCCGTTTAAAAAAATACTTGCCAATTATCGCACCCTGAAACTATCTACACACATACGACCCTGAACGAAGAGAGCCATGGACCTTAACCATATCCGGAATTTCTCCATCATCGCGCATATCGACCACGGAAAATCAACGCTGGCCGACCGCATCATCGAAAAGTGCCGGCTTGTAGACCCGCGCAACCACCGCGACCAGATGCTTGACACCATGGACCTGGAGCGGGAGCGCGGCATCACCATCAAGTCGAACGCGATCACGCTGAGCTACACCGCGCGAGACGGGAAGGACTACGTCTTCAACCTGATCGACACACCCGGGCACGTGGATTTCACCTACGAGGTCTCCCGCGCTCTCGCGGCCTGCGACGGCGTACTCCTGGTCGTTGACGCCTCGCAGGGGGTCGAGGCGCAGACGATTGCCAACCTCTACCTGGCCCTGGACAACGACCTCGAGATACTCCCGGTGATCAATAAAATCGACATGCCTGCCGCGGACATCACGCGCACGAAGGAAGGGATAGAAAAAACCCTCGGGCTGGACGCCGACCTGGCGGTCCTGACCTCCGCGAAGGAGGGGACCGGGATAGACGACCTCATGGAAAAGATCATCGAAGTGATCCCTCCCCCGAAGGGAAACCCTGACGCGCCGCTGCGGGCCCTTATCTTCGACTCGTTCTTTGACAATTACCAGGGTGCGATCATGAAGGTACGGATCTTCGACGGCACTGTGCAGAAGGGCGATACCATTGTGTTCTTCTCGACAGGCAATAAATACGAAGTCACCGAGGTGGGCGCATTCAAGCTCAATCTTGAAAAACGCGACAGGCTACAGCCGGGCGACGTGGGCTATATCGTGGCAGGGATCAAATCCGTGGTGGACACCAAGATTGG
>JAKJGD010000146.1 GCA_022704585.1 Spirochaetota bacterium
CTTCACCTATGCGTCCTACTGGAAGTCGCTCACCAAGGTAAGCGGCGATTATTTCGACATCGTGACGCTGGACAAAAACCGGACCGGCATCATCATCATCGACGTTACCGGCCACGGGGTGCCTGCGGCCCTCGTCACCATGGTGCTCAAGGAGGTCTTCAACCGCGCAGCGCCCCTGTACGACGACCCGGCGGAGCTGATCTGCCATCTCAACACGGATATCATCAGCCTCCTCTCCAAAAACGAGATCGTGATGGGCGTTTATTTCACCGGCATCTACATCATCTTCGACGGCAAAGAGACACTCTCCTACTGCAATGCGGGACATGACCCCGGCCTCCTGGTAAACGCGAAAACAGGGGAGATAACCTCTCTCACACGGTCGGGGAGCCCTCTCGGCGTCATCGTCGAGATGAACAAAAGCTACAAGTCCGAGACCCTGCCCCTGGGGAAGGGAGACCGCGTCTATCTCTACACCGATGGCATCGTGGAGTGCCGCAACCTGTCGAAGAAGGAATTCGGCCTCGACGGCCTGATCGCGTCCATCGTGAAAACACGCGCCTCGTCCCCGCAGGAAAGCGTCGATACGATCGTCGCCGACATACATGAGCATATCGGCTCCGGCAGGCAGCGGGACGACGCGACGCTCCTGCTCATCGAGGCACGGTAGGCGCCGCCATGCTCGCCCGGGAATACAAGGCGGAAATCACGCTTGTCCTCGTTACGGCATTCGTCATCTCGTTCATGGCCCTCCTTAACGACATCAACCGTCAGATCAGGATCAAGGAGCTGCGCATCTATTTGCTGAGCAGCAACCGCGAGGACAACAATATCGACCACATCGGCCTGGTGATGAAATACCAGCTCCATAAAAAAATGTACGAGAACCGCCTGAGCCAGGACGAGGCAGACCTCATCGAGTCGAGGGTCAACGCCATCCTCAATGCCGCCTCGACGGACCGGGCCGTGTCCATGGACCGGTACCGCTATCTCTCGCTCCCCACGCTCTGGACCATAAACGCCATGCGCTTCCTCATAGGCAAGGCCCCCATCGTGGACCCGAGCGAGGACAGCGCCCACTCCTATCTCGAGGCGGCCTACTACTACGAGCGGAACAACTGCTACGCCCGCGCGCTCGAGTCGTACGGCAGGGCGTTCGAAAGGGAGCGGAACAACGCGGCCCTTGCCTCGAGCATCATCCTGCACCAGGGGTTCTGCCAGTCGATACTCGGCAATTACAACGATGCGAAGGAGCGCTACCAGACGGTGATCCGGATCTACGGCGACCGTCCTCTCGCGGCCACGGCAATCATACTCCTCAGGTATATCGAGGGGTTCAAGTCCGAGCTCGACCGCGTCCTGAAGGAGGAGCCGGATTCGGTGGAGAAAAGCGACAAGCTCTACAAGCTGATCGCGTTCAGGGAAGCGATGGCCGTCATCAGCAGGGTCGAGAAGACGGCCCCCCCGGCAGAGCGGGCGCGGGTCGGGTATCTCAAGGGCCGCATATACGAGGACCTCTCCGAGAAGGAAAAGGCGATCGATACTTACCAGGGGATCGTTGCGGACGACCCGTCGTCGCAGTACGCGCGCCTGGCGAACCGGCGGATTTACCTGGCCGGGACCACGGCCTCCAACGGCGCCAAGGTGCGGAACCTCGCGATAATCAACAACCGGACGCTCAACGACCCGGTCCTGGAAAAAATGAAGGACCAGGAAAAGAAGCTGGTACCGGTGAAGGAAACGGCCCCCCGCGCCCCGGAGGAGGCCCGGGTGGAAGATGAAGCGGCCAGGCCGGTCATAGACATCGAAAAGCTGGAAACGAAAAAAAAGGTTGAAGAGGCGGACGCGCTTGTCCGGGACCTTGGGAATACAATCGATGCCGGGGAAGAAAATGCGCAGGCCTGTCAGGTTTCCTGGAGGATAACCACGGCCGAGGGAAACATCTTCGTGGGCGAGATTACGGCCGAGACCGAGGAAAAAATCACCCTCAAGACCCTCATCGGAAACGTCACCATTCCCGTAAACAAAATCGTGAAGCGGGAGAAGACGCGGTAGGCCCTTACGGGGAGATGGTCACATATGTTGAGCCGGTCCTCTGATTTTCATAGCTGAGCTTTATCCAGTCCGCGGACCGGGCCGTGCTCGAGATCCTGAGCTCGTCCATCTGGCCGGGCCAGCACACGGTCTCGTTATCATCCTGCGCAACTTTCGTTATCGTCGAAATTGATGCGGTAATGCTTGAAGGGGACCCCTGTGTCGAGATTGTTTGCGAGACACCGTTTTTGTATATGGCCCCGGCATTGGTCGCCGTATTGAAGGTGAGGGTCATAAACACCCAGGTATTGAACGGGTAAAACGTGTTTGGATCAACCGGTGCATAAAAATAATTATTACCGTCAACATACAGGCTCGCTGCGATTTCACTCCCGGCGTTTGGATCGAGATAGTATTGCCATCCATTCGAGCTGAAACCTGATACCTTTGCATAGAGCGGGACCCAGGGTGACAGCCAGGAACTGTTCCTTCGTATCCAGAAGGACAGGGTTATGCTGTCCGGTTGAAGCAAGGTATTAGCGCCCATGCTCACCATGTTATTGGTGCCGTCAAAGTTGAGCCCCTTCCCCACCTGTCCCGTAATGCTGTCCCCGGCAGCCATGCCGCCCGGTGTGCCGTCAATATTGTTGTCAGTGCTATCCGCGATAGTGCCACCTGACGGGTCTTCGCCCATGTGCCACACGCCCGCGTACCCGTTCGTGGAGTTGAACACGCCAGACGGATTCTGGCCATCCGGGGCCGTGGCATTGCCGAAGTACATGGTAAACTGGTCCGTGGTGCCGCTGTGGACCAGCGGGTAGCGCACCCACACCTCCGCCAGGTTGTTCGCCTGGTCCCAGCGCTCGATCTCATAGTCAAGCGCGCCGTATGTTGCGTCGTAAAACCGTATGTCCGGCGCGCCCGCACGGACCGCGTCTATTATCGCTGCATCAGTGATTCTCACGAGGACCGGGAAATGGCTCACGTTACCGGCAAGGCCCAGGGCCGGCGTATTCAGGGTAATCGTTCTTGTTTCGGAATAATCCGCATACGCCCCCTTGACCACGGACACGCTCGTTATGTTGCAGGTCGGATTGTCATCGCCCCGCACGTAAATTGTGAAGCTGCCGGCCGGTAGCGCGTCGAAGCCCGGGATTTCGGACAGCGTGGTGACGCCGGAGGCCGCGCCGTCGAGCCAGGCTCCGCTGTTAATTCTCATATCATGCGTGTTGGATGGTACCGTATCACTGAAAGTAAGAGTATCGGTCCCCTCGACCGTCGCTCCAGACGATGGTGAGCTTATCGTAATAGTAGACCCAGTTTTCGTAAGATTGGCAACTTCCACGTGATTGCAGGAGTCAATCGTTGCAGTGCCCCTGATATAAAGTGTAAACGAACTCGGTAGCGAGTTGAAATTTGTTATTGCCGAAAAGGTCGAGCCGCTTGTGATCGGATACCAGTTGGTTCCGTCCCCTGAAGCCTGGTGCGTCGTTTCCAGCGTATCGCTATCAGTGAATGTTATCGCAGTGCCGCCGCACACGCTCGCACCGGAAGAGGGAGAAGTTACCGAAAGCGTCACGTCCTTCTTGTGAAGGGAAATGCTTGTCTGATTACAGCCATCCATTCCCCTCAGGTAAAATGTAAAGTCTGAATCGCAGGCCGCCGCGCTGAAACCCGGGACCTGGTAAAGCCTGGTGCTGTTGCTTGTGAACGACACCCACGATGTTCCATTGACGCTGGCCTGCCATGAGGTTTCCAGCGTATCGCTGTCCGTAAAGGTGATCCGGTCGTGGCCGCACACCTGCGCGCCGGATGCAGGTGAATTTATCGCAAGGGTAAGGCCCTGTTTCACCACGCTCACCCTGATGGAGTTGCACAGGTTTTCGCCCGCCAGGTAAAAGGTGAAATCGACGCCGCAGGGAAAGGCCAGTTCGTCCGTGAAGCCGGGTATGTCGGAAATCACGGTCACGCCGCTCACCGCCTCGATCCAGTTTTCCTTGTCCAGCGAGACCCGGTGGTAGGTTTCCGATGCGTCCGCGTCGCTGAAGATGAGGGGCTGGTGGCCGCACACCTGCGCGTCAGGCAGGGGAACCGCACACGAGACGGTCGGCTCCAGCGCGACGCATTTCGCGACGGGAATATACTTGAGGTCGGATTCCGTGAGCACGCTGAAGCCGTTGTTGCAGCCGGTCAGCACGGATACCAGCATGACGCACGCGTAAACGGCCATGCGTGCGAAGGCCCTCTTCGGTCCGAATATGATTGTCGCGTTTTTCATCTGTTAAGCCCGGATGACGGCCAGTGCCCGGCGTGCCCCCTGTATGGTACAGCACGGCGGCGCCAATCGTGCAACTTATTTTAATATCGGCGAAGACCAGAGACGGTATGAGAACCCCACGGACCCGCCGACGGCATGCACCGGCAGGCCGCTGTCCATGATATACATATACCGTACCTGTGCCGAGAGTGAAAACTCCTTTACATGATACTCATACCCCGCGAGAAGCGTCATGAGAAAATGGACGCCGGACCGGCGCCGCGGGAGATCCCGGTTTATCGCGTCGAAGTAACCGGCCCCGGGAAGCCCGGCCAGCAGGAGGCTGCCCCAGCTGTTTTTATAAGCCGGGACCAGCCAGGCGGGTCCGGCCTGGGCGAAATACCCGGTCAGTCTCTGGTTTGATTTACAGAAGACAGCCCGCTCGAAATCGAGGTAACCGGCCTCAAAGCGTATCCCCGGTATGCCCATATGCCCCTTCCGGAAGAGGCCTTCAAGGCCCTGGTCATAGGTCACTTGCAGCGTCATGCCCCCGGGAACCTTGTTCATCAGGCCGCCGGTCACCATGGCGTAGTACGCGGCCGAAAATCCAATGCGGCCGAAAAACCAACCCGGCTCCCTTGTGCCGTAATCTTTCAGTGGCTTGCGTTTTGATATCATCTTGAGGGAGGTTTCCTCTTCCCTCTCCTTCTTTTTCTTTATACCGTCTTCGATGTTTCTCTTGATTTTTTCCTCATCAACCTTGATGTTCAGTTTCAGCTGGATCTTCACGTCTTCCTTGTACGACCGGGTCTCGTATTTCTCCTTTACGTTTTTTTTCATGACGGTAAACGTACCATATGAATTGGCGATCACGTAATGAGTGTCGGTCTCCTCAATTATCTTGCAGATTATAACGGTCCCGTCGGAAAGCCTGAACGTGTCGGCACGAGCCCCCATCCCATGGAACAGGAGAAATCCTGCCAGCGCAAACGATAATGCCCATTTTGCATTTCTCATACCCAGGACAAAACCCCTTCCCGCAACCGGTACCGCATTGTCAGATTCATCCCCATCCCCATGATACTGCCCGCATGATTGCACCGGAGAAGCTCCTTCGGCGCCCATATCCGCTCATAGCAGGCGACAAATCAACTCACACGGACCCGTAAAATAAGTCAATTGCCAAATGCACTTGATTAACCGAACCTGTGCCCAGTCGCGGCTCTGACCCCCAGATCTTGCAGACGCGGCTCTGACCCCGAGCCTCTCAGTTATTATAGACGAGGCTCTGACCTTCCTAGCATCTAAAAATTTCGTTGAGATCAAAATGATATACCACAATCGTGAATTCTTCGACAGTTTTTTATTATAAAAAATTGAATATAAAATTTCAGTATCCAAAAACCCCGATTAATAATACTTCACTTAAGGGCATAAGTCAATAAAAAAGCCCAGCCGGGCTTGTTTTCAAACATAATTGATAAAATATTTCTCTGTATTTCAATCATTCTGAGCAGAATCTCAATTTTATCCGAATTCTTTTACATTAAGCATGGGGAATACTATTTTCCGCAGCTCTTTCTTGGAAAACTTCCCGACGCTGGTTTTCGGTATCTCCTTGATGAACACCACCTCGTCCGGCAGCCACCATTTCGCTACCCTGGTCTTGA
>JAKJGD010000147.1 GCA_022704585.1 Spirochaetota bacterium
CCGCAGTGGGGATCGGCTCGTCCGCCGGGCTGGACGTGTACGGATCAAGCCAGGCCTCTATCCAGATACTGCTCGACTCCGAGGAATCGTACCGGGTTCTCACAGGGTCCAAGGTCATACAGACGGTTATCGGCGAGGAGATTACCAACTACGACATCGGCGGCGCAAAGATACTGGGAAAATGGACGGGGATCGTGGACATCGTCGCCTGCGACAAGCTCCAGCTCATCAGCTGGGTCCACCTGATACAGGACACCTTTTGCACGGGCAGGCAGCTTTCCCGCATCTCGCGCGCGCCCGGCGTCATCGCCGCCGCCAAAAAGGAAAGCCCCTCGATCGTGTTCAGCGAAACGACAATACGCGGCAACGTGGATGGCGGCATGTTCTGGCCCTTCAAGGAGAGTTACTACGCCGCGGAAGCGCTGATTGGCGGCTTCGCCAAGCTGGGCGGCCGCCGCGTGCTTGTCATGGGGCCCCGAACCCACACCGGTCTCAGGTCGCTGGCGAGCATCATCAAGGCGCGCGAACTCCTCCGCGTCGCGCACCGCACCGAGACGCACCAGATAATCGTCTTCGGGAAAAAATGGCAGCAGATCTCGAACATGACGGAAAGCGCGCAGATACAGCCCCGGGTCGACCTGATGAATGCCCTCCGGAAAAAATCGGGCGTGCGGGTCCACATGATAACGCACCCGGATGGGCTCAGGTGCTTCGATGTCAACAGCACAGCCGACATCATCATGTATATAACGAATCAAAAGGCCTCACATACGGAATCGCTTTTCGCGGAAAAGAACACGCAGTTCATTGTCGCCTCGTTCGAAGAGGCATTTGACCTGGCGAACCGGCTAATCGCGATGATCGATCCCCTCGCCGTTCCGGCGGAATTCGTCCCGCCCGAAACACAGGCCTCGATCCCGCCCGATCCGGCCGAGCCCTATGACATCGTTGATTCCATTATCGAAAACACCTTCGACTGCGGCTCATTCATCGAGTTTTACCGGGACATGAACAACCCGATTACGGGACCCAACCTTATCACGGGCCTTGCCACGCTGGCAGGCCGCACGGTGGGCATAATCGCGGACCAGCCGCTCCTCAAGGGCGGCGGCGCCGATGCATTCGGCACGGAAAAATTCCGGGTGTTTACCGAGTTCCTGAACCTGAACAGAGTGCCGCTCATCATGCTCTCCAACTCGTCGGGCTTCGTCCCCGGCTCCCAGCAGGAGCGCCACCGGATCCAGGCCATCGGCGCCGAGTCCCTTGACGCCAACATCACGGGCACGATCCCCGTGGTGAGCGTGGTCCTGAATCAGAATTACGGCGGCCGCCTCATCCACGCCTACAACAAGTTTTTACGACCCGGCATCGTATACCTGGCGCTCGAGCAGTCCATCATGGCTGTTATCGGCGTCGATGCGGCATTCGACCTCCTCTATGGCAGGAAGTACGCGAGGCTCATTGAAAAGGGCGAGATGGAGCGCGCCGAAGACCTCAGGTCTCGGTTCGCGGAAACGTATCTGGAAAAAGCGCGCGCCTCAAACGACGGGATCGATTCAAGCCTGGTTGACTGGACAGTACCGTCAGCGGCAGCGCTGCGGGACCACCTGATCAGGGGGCTCGACCTGGCGATACGGCGATGCGTTGAAGCCTTCGGCGGAAAACTCTGACAGGGACATTCTCACCCGATCATTTCATCCGCGGTGTCTTTCGTGATGCGCACCCATTCGGGATCCGCGAACCGTTCCCCATCCCAGCGCAGGCGCACCAGGTCGAAGGATTCCTGATAATGGTCGAGCTTTGATCCGCGGTCGGGACAGTGCTCTATAAAAAGCGTCTTCCCGGGGTCAAGGCCGAACTCTTTCACAATGACGGTCGCGAGACCGGCGATGAAGCTTGTAACGCTCGTCCCGGGATTCTCCTCGAACAACTCCGAGGCAATGACAATCGTTTCGTCTTTCTTTTGAACGATTTTAAGCCCGCAGCGGGACGGTGCGCCCCACTGCCCCTTGAAATCAAACAGCCTGTCCTGATAGCTCATACGGTGCCCGACCTTACCTTTCCCAGCCTGTCCGCCCAGTTTTCCGGGAAGCCTTCGTAATAACCGGTCCATCGCATTCCCTGCCTGGCATAATACCGGTGGGCATACGCGACCCGGGAAACGGAGGGTATTCCCACGACAAGCAGGTAGAGTGGACCAAGAATCCGGGACTGGACGGAATGGCCGAATTCATGGAGTTTATTGCGCTCATCAAGAAGGAACAGTTCGTTACCGATGTCCGACCAGAATATGAAAAAGCCCAGTGACACGGCGCCGCTCCTGACCTTTATGAACATCCGGCTGCGCTCCAAGGAGCGTTCCATAATCGATCCGTGCACAGCATGGATGAGCAGATTCGCGACGCCCAGAATGTTCTGGGGAAGCTCCCACAGGAAAAGTATGATGTTAGCCACAGCGTTCATATAGCCAGCCTGACACTCCTGCTCTCATCATGCGAGCAAACGACATGGCGCAAATTTTATCAAGATTTTTTTCACAGGCCGTTTCTGGCTGACCCCGTACCATCGTCAGAAATAGAGTTGACAGCAATTTAAAAAACGATGAAAATCCATGATACTGCCGGCAATGCCGGGCGGGTTAGCGAGGGTGGGGAGGTGCTTGCCGACCAGATGATCCAGATACAACGCCTGCATAAAGCGTACGATGACGTTATCGCCTTGCGTGACATTGACCTGATCATCAGGAAAGGCGCTATTACCGGGCTCCTGGGACCCAACGGCGCGGGCAAGACCACGCTTGTGTCAATTCTGACCGGAATACTGAAAAAGACATCAGGCCATGTTATCATCAACGGCATGGATCTCGACCGGGAGGCGGACGGGATCAAGTCGATCACCGGCATGGTGCCCCAGACCCTGGCGCTGTACCCGCTCCTGTCGCCCCATGAAAACCTCGAGTATTTCGGCGCCCTGTACGGCCTCAGCGGCAAACGGCTGAAAGAACGCATGGAGTTCGCCATAGAGGTCGCCTCGCTCCGCTCCTTCCTCCACCGGCGCGCCGGTAAATGCTCCGGCGGAATGCAGCGGCGCCTCAACCTTGCCATCGGCCTTTTGAACGAGCCGAAGATCCTGTACCTCGACGAGCCAACCGTGGGTGTTGATGCTCAGTCCCGCCAGTACATGCTTGACATGATACGAAAGATAAATCTCGAGCGGGGAACAACTATCATCTACACCTCGCATTACATAAGCGAGATAGAGCAGATATCCGATGATATCGTCATCATTGACGAGGGAAGCATCATCCTGAACAACACAAAGGAAACCATTCTATCGTCAGGCGACGCCTGCGCGATTCAAATTGACCCGGCCGACGCCTCCATCGGAAAAGCGCTGCGCGGCATACCCGGGGTCACCGTGGAGTCAGGGACAATATATATCGATCGAAACGAAGAGCTTTATTCCAACATCATCCAGGCACTGTCGCTCCTGCGTGAAAACAGGATCGGCATAATGAACATGCGGTACAACACCAACAGGCTGGAAGAGTTGTACCTCCATCTGACCAGCAGGCAGCTCAGGGACAACGAATGATCCGTATACTGTACATTATCAGGAAGGAAGTGACCGAGATTCTCCGTGACCCGCAGTCTCTCGTCCTCCTCATTGCGATGCCGGTAACCTTCGTGCTGGTGATGTCGCTCTCGATGCAGGCGCTCTTCCAGCCCGGCTCCGATTTCAAGATCAAGATCATCGCCGCAGACCTCGACAGGAGCGCCGAGTCGGTACAATTCCTGGAAACCCTGAAAAAGTTAAAGAACTTCACAATAACCGTCTCGGACGCGGTCACCTCCCAGGACCATGTCCTCGGCGCCATACGGGAAGGCACGTATAACTTCGGGCTTGTCATCAACAGGAATTTTTCCGCCCACATCAGGGAGATCAACCGGTCAGTGCCGGGTGAACCGATGACCGTGTATATCGAGCCGGCCATACAGCTGTCCATCCAGATGGGGGTGAAGAACCAGCTGGTCATGGAGCTGATGAAGCTGAGGGCCCACACCTTCTTTGAAAAAAACGCCGCCCTGCTCTCATACGCCGGCTTCAGGGAGGAAAGCTTCATGCCGCCCCTCGAGCGCCTGGCGGGCACGCGGTACGTATACAAGGACGGACGGGACACGGCCATGCCCAACGCGACCCAGCAGAGCGTGCCGGCCTGGCTCGTCTTCTCGATGTACTTCATCGTGATCCCCATATCCCTTATATTTCATACCGAGAAGAACAACGGCACCCTGTCGCGCATGAGGAGCATCAACATCAGGAACGGGTACCTGATCGGCGGCAAGATATTTTCGTATTACATCATCAGCTTGATACAGGTGGCCTGCATGATGTGCGTCGGCCGTTTCCTGGTGCCGCTGCTGGGCGGCGACGCCTTACGTATCGGCAGCTCACCGCTCGCCCTGTACCTCATGGCGTCCTGCGTGGGCCTCAACGCAATCTCCTACGGGCTGCTGGTATCCGCGTCATCAAAAAACACGCAGATGGCAGGGTCCCTCGGGGTCATACTCGTCATCATTTTCGCCGCCATCGGCGGGATCATGGTCCCGAAATTCGTGATGCCGGCCGTCATGCAGGACCTCTCGATCATCTCTCCCCTTGCGTGGGGGCTGGATGGATTTCTCAATATCATGCTCAGGAGCGGGAGCGTCGCGGACATCATGCCCCAATGCGCCCTCCTGTCAGCAACCAGCGCCGTCATGCTCGCGGCGACGGGCATTGTGCTGAAGAAAAAAATATTATGACAAGGGTACGGCCATGAAAGGATCATCGGATGAAAAACTGAAACGGGAGCTGAAAGAGCTTATAATCGAAGAATGCGATCTCGACATCACAGTTGAGGACATTAATGACGACGACACATTGTTCGGATCGGATTCGCCGATCGGGCTGGATTCCGTGGACGCCTTACAGATTTCCATAGCCGTCCAGAACAAGTACGGAGTTGTCATCACCGACAGCAAGGTCCTGAGAAGAGTGATGAAAAGCATAAATACCTTCGCGGACTATATACAACCGGAGTAACGGCACATGGAAATCGCTTTTATCCGCGGAAGCGCGGTCACCTGCTCTCTCGGCGAGAATATCGACGACATTATCGCCCGCGTCAGGAACAGGGAATGCAAGACGACGGAACTGCCGATCTCGATCGCGAAATTGAACTACACCAGGCCCTATTACAAGATCCCGGGCGGAAGCGGCGAGCGGGAATCCGACCTTGAAGGATATTTTTACCGGATCCTGTTCAGCACCGTCACCCGGGCGATCGAAAGCGCGGGCCTGTCCGCTGACGAGGTCCGGGGGAGCGCGCTCTTTTTCGGCTCCACGTCAATCGACATGCCGATGTTCGAGATGACCTATAAAATGCGCGAAAATAAAAACGGGAAAATCCTGTCGCACGAGTCGCCCGGGTACGGAAAAATAGCCGGGATCGTGGCCGAAAAATTCGGCATCACGGGGCCCTGCTACACCTTCACCACGGCCTGCACCTCCAGCGCGAACTGCCTGCTTTACGCGACATCCATGATCCAGGCCGGGCGTATCGAGCGGGCGATCGTGGTCGGGTACGACCTGTTTAACGAGGTCGGCTTTTACGGATTTGAATCCATGAAGCTCATCGAGCCCTTCACGTACAAGCCCTTTGATAAAAACAGGATCGGCATTATCATGGGAGAGGGATGCGGCGCCGTGGTGCTGGACAGGAAAAGCAGGACCGGACGAGAGTTCCGCTTCCTTGGGGGGTCAAACGCATGCGACACCTTCAACGTCACGACCCACAACATAGAGGGCGACGACATCGCCTACACGATACTGGATGCACTGAAGAGCTGCGGCCTGACCGTGCGGGACGTCGACGCGATCAAGGCGCACGCGACCGG
>JAKJGD010000148.1 GCA_022704585.1 Spirochaetota bacterium
GATTCAGGCTGGGCAACCGGCTTGGTCAGGGGAAGCAGTGGTTTTCCTGGATACACCAGGACGACCTTGTTTCCGTGTTCCTTTTTCTCCTGAAAAAAAAGAACATCCGGGGGCCGGTGAACTGTACCGCGCCGAATCCGGTAACGAACCGTGATCTCACGAAGGCCCTTAACCGCGTCCTGGGGACGTTCCCCCTGGTTCCGCCGGCACCGGGTTTTCTGCTATCGATAGTCCTCGGTGAATTTGGCGATTTCCTCCTCAAGGGACAGCGGGCCCTGCCGTTCCGCCTGCTTGATTCGGGATTCGTGTTCAAGTTCCCACACATAGACCAGGCCCTCACGGACATACTCAACAGGCAATGAAGGCCGACCGGTTTCTCAAGCGATCGGTCTTCCCGGTACCGGCTGAACGTCTGTTCGCCTGGCACATGAGGCCGGGCGCACTTCAGCGGCTCGCCCCTCCATGGGAGTGGGTGGAGGTCCTTGAAGAAGCCCCGCCCGGAGAAGGCTCCCGCGCCGTATTCCGCATCAAGGCCGGACCTTTCAGAATCAAGTGGACCGCCGTCCACAGCGGGATCGTGCCCGGGCGTGAGTTCATCGACACGCAGCTACGGGGGCCCTTCTCCTTCTGGCGGCACACGCATCGCTTCATTACGGAGGATGCATCCTCCTGCTCGCTCGTTGACGAGATCCTGTACCGTCAGAGAGGGGGGCCTGCCGGCCGCATGCTCCTGGGCGGTTTCACCCGTAAAAAGCTTGCACGAATGTTCGAGTACCGTCACCGGATCATCCGGGAAGACCTTGCCAGTACCGTAAGAAAGCCATCCACGATTGTTGTGACCGGAGCCAGCGGTCTGATCGGCCACAGCCTGGTCCCCTACCTGACAACCCGGGGACACACCGTGACCCGACTGGTGCGCGGCACCCCGCTGCGCCGCGACGAAGCGCGCTGGGACCCTGACCGGGGCTCACTCGATTTTTCGCTCGAGAACAACGACGCCGTGATCCATCTCGCGGGCGAACCGATCGGGACCGGCAGGTGGTCAGCAGGAAAAAAATCGGGAATAATTTCAAGCCGGGTGAGGGGCACGCGCCTGATAGCCGAACAATGTGCGGCCTGTAAAAATCCGCCCGCGACACTCCTCTGCGCATCCGCAGTCGGTTTTTACGGGGACCGGGGCGACACCCTCCTCACCGAAAACGACAGCCGCGGACATGACTTCATCTCCGGCGTATGCGCCGCGTGGGAAGCAGCGGCACGGCCCGCTATAGAGCGGGGCATACGTGTTGTGCTCATGAGGATCGGTGTGGTCCTCCACCCCCAGGGAGGCGCGCTGGGCCACTACCTGACCCCGGCGCGGCTGGGCCTTGGCGGGATCATCGGCAGTGGATCGCAGTATATAAGCTGGATATCCATAGATGATATGATCGGCGCGATCGAGCACCTTCTCTTCAACACGACGGTCAGCGGCCCGCTGAATATTGCCGCACCGGAGCCCGCGCGGAACAGGGAATTCGTCGCTACGCTCGCCGGGGCGCTGGGCAGGCCGGCGGTATTTTCTCTTCCGGCATGCCTTGTACGCCGGGCGTTCGGGCAGATGGGAAGAGAAGTGCTCCTGTCAAGCACCCGCGTATCTGCACAAAAGCTGGTTGACTCAGGATACACATTCAGGCACGGTTCACTCGATGGAGCGCTTTGCTATCTCCTGGGGAGGGAGAGCACGTCAGATTGAGAATTCGGCGCCCCATGGACAGCGGGACAACAAGGTACTGGGATAAATATGCAACGATCAATTAAAACGGTAATTTTCATAACCATGACGGCCGCCCTTTTATTCGGATTTCTCCACCTGTTCGTACCGGGAATAAACTTTGAACGGCTGCACATCTTCCTGTTCAACCTCTGCAGCGGGGGAACGCTTATACTCGTTTATACTGAAAAAAAGCCGTCATTTTCAATACGTACCTCTCGGCCTTTTTTCAACTTTATCCTCTTGCCATCGCCTTAGCGTTGGTCCTGGCGGCTATCGTGGAAACGGTCCGCGTCAAAGCCTTCTCGTTTTTCCCGGTTGATTTCTTTAAAAGATCGCCTAGTACGTCGATCAAATTCCATCAGGCTGCCCTTCTCTGCCTGTCCATCGGGCTCATTATCTCGTCCCTGGTGATCCTCAACAACGAATATCTGAGGCTCGTGTCAGCGCCTAAGCTGACCCTGGATGTATTCTTCCTCGGATTTTCGTTTCCCGTTTCCCTGATTACGCTGTCACTCATGTTCGGCATGATGGAAAACAACGATAGCCGTACCGTGGCCGCACTCAAGGAGTACAGCTTCTGGACGGTAAACCTCGGTGTAATCGTGTTCTTCCTGTTCATCCTGGCAGGTCTGCTCCTGGCCGAACTCCTGATCGCCCTGACCCTGTTTTTCACTGTGGTCCTCGTCTTCGCCATCTATGTGAAGACGGGTGCCCGACGCCAGCCCCGGGGCTTCCTGACATCCGGCAGCCTGTTCCTGATCATGACCGCCGTGACCGGCATCGCCTATATTCTCCTGCATTATTTTATCCCGGAGCCGCCCGGCGGCAAACTGCTCCTGAAACTGCACGCACTCATCTCGCTCTATGGCTGGAACCTGAGCGGGCTCATCGTGATCTGCAGGAGACACGACTTTCCGATCCGCCTTAACTCGGCGAGGATGATTCTGTTCCACTGGTTCATCGTGACGATCATTGCTCCGCTCGGGTTTTATTTTGTGGGTCTTGCCGTAACTGCAGTCGCAGCTTACGCGGTGTTTCTCTGGATGGTGTTATTCTCCGGAGGTTCATCATCGGGGGAATTCCCGGTGACGTTACAGTAACGGTTCCTGCCTGGCACAAACATCGGATAATCCGGCCACCTGTTACAAGGCAACAAGGCCGCTGGAATCATTCAGCGGCCTTGTACGTTCGCATATCATCGTATATGTGCTTATGCTGCTGCCGGCTTTCTCACCTTTTTTATCACGATGAAAGCAGCAACTGCAACCACCAGGAGAATCAACCAGAGCCACCAGAGCTTGATCATCCAGTAAAAGATCGCTGCTATCAACAGGGCGATTATTGTCAGAATGACCCTGATAACTCCGGCTCCCAGCTCGCCGACAAAAGGAATAAAATCCAGGAGCGTGGTGATGGGACCAAGCATCCCGTTGAGACCGATGGCCATCAATATGAAGCCCCCGAAGAAAAAGAGGATACCCATCATCTTGTCCTCTGACTTAAGCTCGGCCAGCAGTGAATCAAAATTACCTGTTGAGCCTGCCAGTTTGGATGAATCTTTCGCCGGCAACGGTACAATGCTCTTTTCGGCCGCCTTGCCGGCAAAGGTATACTCTATACCGGAAGGATAGGCCGAATACTGAATCCGCTTATCGCCAAGCCTGGGTGCTGCCGCAACTCCCCTGATATATTTCGCCCCCAGGTCCCTGGAACCCGCATAAAAATTGACTGACTTGAGGTCTATAGCATATCCTTTTACCAGACAGTTATTCGAGTATATTGTTTCGGCTTTTTCATTCTCGGCCAGCACGGGGTTCTGGATGTCAGCTTTCAACTTGTTCTTGCTGCAGAAATCCTGCCATTCGTTTGCCTTGAATGATGATATTTCCTTCGGACTGCTCGTCCATTCGAGTGCGTAGGAATACGTCTTGGTCGTCGTAGTTTTCTTGGTGCGCGAGATTCCTTCACGCTCGGTTTTTGATTCGGTTTCGACATGCTCGACCCATGCATATACTTCCGGTGTTTTAGATATTCTCAGATAGTTACCTACCGCGACGTTGGGAGGGTCACCGATCTTGTCCGCCGTTGCGATACCGGTTATATAGGCGGCCTGTCCGGCCTTCGCCTGCTCTACGGGCACCGCGTCCTTGAAGACCTTCTGCCACTGGACACGGGTAGCGCCGCAATAGAGAACAGGGAACGCCGCGATGAAGCATATAATCCCGACAAATATACCCTTGATGGATGAACCGATCTGACTCAGCGGGCCTTCTCTCGTTACGGTAGTTTCAGTCATGTATGTCCTCCTGTTTTTTTAATTATTGTATGTATCAGCAATAATGTGGTTGGATTTTTGACAGGAACCGCGCATTGAGATAATCAATTCCCGCCTGCAGACTTTAATAAATGCACGTTGAATGAATAATGTCAACTATTTTAAATTGCGTCCTGTCCGGTTAAATTCATCTTGACATTACCCTGTTTTTCCCTTGTATACTGATTGCCGTATGTACGCACCACTCAGACATACGGAACAATCATGAACAGGTCCGGAGTATTGCGCCATGAAAGCCGGGACTGAACGTGTACAATGGGCCGTCTTTTCCGACACGCACGGTAACAGCGGCGCAATGCGATCCGCGCTGGCGTCCGACCGTTTCGACGCGATCGCACATCTCGGCGACGGAGTGGCCGAGGCTTCAGCCCTTGCCAGGGAAGCAGGTATCCCGCTCCACGCCGTTTCAGGGAACGAGGACGGCGCCGCCGATTACCCGGAAACGCGCTCCGTTACCTTCGGTGCCGACACGGCCTTCCTGATCCACGGGCACCGCCTCGACCTCAATCCGTACCAGGGCCCCGACCGGTGGCAGCTGCATTTTGCCTCGATGGAGGCACTCATGGTCCGTCACGTGGCCCGTCTCCTTTTCTTCGGGCATACCCATGTTCCCGTCCTGACGAGCGTGACGCGCGGCATCATTTGCAACCCGGGAAGCATGTACCATGGATCGAACAGGCCGCACACGTTCGCAGTAGCACAATCGCACGATGGCACCCTGACCGTCCGCCTGATGAGGCAGGATGGCCATGCATGGATCATGGATAAGGAATTGTCACTGGAAGCCGCGCCGCGGGGATGATACTCCGGCGGGCGTCAGGGCCCGCAGCACGGGTCACGCGGGATATTGCTTCTTGAATTCTGATTCCGGCAGTATTTCGAACATGCTATCAAGCTTCGACACGTCGAAAAGGGTCGAGACGTGATCGGTAATGTTCATGAAAACAAGGCGCACTCCCGCCTTCGCCGATTCTTTAGAAAACCGGATGAAGAGGCCCAGGCCTGATGAATCGAGGTTCACCAGCCTCCTGCAGTCGAGCGCGATGGCCCTGGGCTTTTTCCCGAGATTCTCCATGAAGATCCTGTCAGCCTCATCGAGCTCGTTGAAGATGAGGTCGCCCTTCAACACCAGCACCAGCACATTGTTCTGCCCGGTAATGTCGATATTCAGCACGATCACTCACCCCCGTTTTTATCTTCCAGCGCCGGATAAAAATGTTCCCCGGTCTGGCTTTCCCCGACAAATCCGTTGAAAATAACTTCCAGGATGACCGGGATTTCATCGCTCAGCGGGTAATTCATACCCTGCCTGAACCACTTGTGTACAACGCCGTCGATCAGCCCCAGCGCCCCGTAAAAAACAGTATAGAAATTGGTGGTCTTGAGTCTCTTCTCCCGGTTCATTGCAACTATACTGTCCTTGAACATGGGGAACTGCGTAATAAAATAATCGTAGAACATGGTCGCCTCTCCGGCCTTGCCGGATATGGCCTCGCTCTGGATCAATTGGTAGACGATATAGTTTTCCTCTATGAATTTCACCCAGACTTCGATCATCTCCCGGATCTGCTTCAGGACATCATGCTCCAGGGAAAAAATCTGGCTGATCCTGCCGACAATGATCTCATAATGCTCGGTGAGGAGCTGGGTCAGCAGGTCCTCCTTGCTCTTGAAGTAGCGGTATACGGACCCCTTGCCCACGCCGGAAAGTGCGGCCACCTCATCGATGGTCGCGTTATGATATCCTTTCTGGGCGAACACCCTGAGTGCGGCGTCGAATATCTTTTTCCGCTTTATGTCCG
>JAKJGD010000149.1 GCA_022704585.1 Spirochaetota bacterium
GTCATTGATGGTGACCGTGATGGGTCCGCTTGCAACCGTGCCCGCGAGTGTCAGACGATAGGTTGTTCCGGTAAGCAGCGTCACATCGGTTATGGAAAGCGATGCTACGCCGCTGCCGCTTACTATGTAATTTTGTATCATGGTGGCGTTTTGCACCGGTTTGGAATAGGTTATATCGATATGATCCAGGGCGTAGCAATGCGTTCCTTCTGCCGGCGAGGGCGTCTGTACCGGATTTGTCAGGTCCCCGGTGAAGGACAGGGTAGTATTGGACAGAGGATGGCCGGGCAAGTCCTGTATATTGTTCAATTGCACCTGGATATCGCCTTCATCCATAGTGCCGCTCAGAGCAACTCGGTAGGTGTTGTCCATGTAATGTTCGGCATCTGCGATGGCGAGGCTGCCGGCGCCGCTCCCTGAAACCGCATAGTTGGTAGCCTCCGCTGCGCCTGTTACCGGCTCCGAGAAGCTGACAAAGATTTCCGACAGCTCGGTGATTCTGTCGCCGCCGGAGGGTTGCGACGTGCAGGTGGGGGGCGTGCTGTCCCCGGTATATGACAGGGTGTTTCCGGACAGGGGGTTCCCGACCTGGTCCGTGACGTCATTAATTGTGACGATAATGGGCCCGTCACCCGGGGTCCCGCTCAATGCAAGGCGGTATGAATTCCCTCCGATGCCCGATACGCCTGAAATGGACAATGTGCCGATACCGGCCCCACTGAGCAGATACGAGCCGCTGTTCTCTGCGCCGTCAACGGGCTTGGAGAATGTTACGTCCACGTGGCTCAGGGCGCTGACCCGGGATCCTGAACCGGGGTCAGCCGTTACCGTGGGATTCTCCGAATCTACCATGAAGAATATGGTGTCGCCGCTCAGAGGGTTTCCGGCCTTGTCGGTGACATCCAGGAGGGAAAGGAACAACACGCCGTTTCCCGGAGTCCCGTCGAGGTCCAGCGTATAGGTGTAGTCATTGTCCTGTGTTACCGATGTCAGCGATAGTGAGCCGAGTCCAGGACCGTCGAGGTTGTACCCGGCCATGTCATCCGCTCTGCGAACAGGCTCTGAAAAGGTAATGGTCAGCTCGCTGAGGCCGTTTAAGGTTGTGCCTGAAAGCGGGACCGAGCTGAAGGTCGGCGGGTTGGCATCATCTGCCGGGAGTAATGGGAGTGTGCTCCCGCCTTTATTGCTGCACGAGAAGATGGATACTGCGCACGTAATTGCCAGTAGTAAAATAGTTGCTTTTTTCATGATCAGTACTTGTTCCCATTAGTGTCGAATTTATATACAATGCCGTCAATGCCGCCAATAACCGGATTGGAATCGTTGCTTCCTCTGGAATTCCCCACGAGATAGAGGAACCCGTCTTTCCCGAGGCGGATTCCCCATATGTCCGCATCGGTTCCCGAGCCAAAGTTTTTTGTCCAGAGCATGAACCCCAATGAAGAATATTTTACCAGCGCGAGATTCGGATTTGCAGACGTCTGGCCGGCAAGATAGACAGACCCGTCGGGACCTATGGCGCAATCGTAGATAGTATCGTAGCCGGCGGTCCCGTTCTGCTGGATCCAGCTTACCGATAATGACGAATTAAACTTGACCAGAAAGTAATCCGAGTAACCCTTCGAAGAACAGTAAGGCATTGCCTCTCCTGCCGTGCCCACCAGGTATACTTCTCCGGAGGGTCCGATGCCGACAGAATTTCCATAGTCGCTCAGCGATGAATCAAAAGATCTGCCTATAATATACGATCCCGTGGAATCGAATTTATTAATAAACGCAAAATATCTGCTTGAATTGTATTGGCTGTAAGTGGTTGCCTGGTAACCGGAAATGTAAATGTTCCCCGATGAATCGAGGCGGATTTTTGTCGTATTAATATAATAATAGCCGCAATCATACGGTTGTTCGACCCACTGGTCTTCCCCATTTTCGTCGTATTTTGCCAGGTACTGGCAGGTACAGGCATTGTTCGTCTCGCCGGTGATATACAGGTAGCCCTTGCTGTCTATCGTTATGGCGCGGGCAGTGGCGAAGCCTGTAATGGTTTTTTGCCAGATGAGATCGCCTGCAGCGTTGTATTTCAGGATGACCGCGTTTGAGCTGCTGGTGGACGTGCCATAGGTGCCGCAGGCGTATATGTGGCCCGTGGCATCAACGGCGACATCAAATCCATAATCATTATTGGTGCCGCCCCATTGCCGTGTCCATACCTTCTGGCCGAAAGCGTTTATCCTGGTAATGATGATGTCATATCCGCCCTGCAGGGTCTGATCGTCCATCGCACCATTCGTGCGCCCGACGCAGTAGACGTTGCCTGCCGCGTCGGTATCCACCGAATAGTACGCGTCCGTGGCTGTCGTGCCATATTGCCTGGTCCAGGTTGTCGTAAACGTCCAGGTTCGCGGCGTGGCCAGCGGATTACCGTATACATCCGTAATGTCGGCTGTTGCAGTGACCGTATAGGTCGTGCCGGGAAGCAACAGGGGTGACAGTACGATGGTGGCTGTGTTTCCGCTGCAGGCGATTGTCCCGCTCATGCCGTGATCCCCATAGAGGGAATCGCCGCTAACGGTAGAACAATCGATATTTTCATTGAACGTGATGCCGGCAGAAGAATTTATGGGAACGGCACCGGCACCGTCGGACGGGGTGAATCCCGTCGCCTGCGGCCCGGTCGTGTCCGCAGTAAACTGGATCATGTCATTTGCCAGGGGATTCCCCTGCTCATCGGTAATGTTATGCATTGCAATCGAGAACGTGCCATCGGACAGATCGCCGTTGAAAAGAATCCTGAATTCGGTGTCGGAAAGTTTTGATACAGTATCAACCTGCAGGCTGCCGGCGCCTGAGCCGTGTATCGTGTAACTGGCTGTTTCGTTGGCGCCGATCACCTGCTCAGAGAAGGTAATATCAATCTGCGATAGCTCCGCTAGGGTTGAAAAAGCCGGCAGGTCTGGGGTCGCCATTGGGCCGGCCGTGTCGGCAGTATAGTGAATTGACGTTTCGGCCGGAGGATTTCCCGCTTCGTCCCCGATGTTTGCGAGTTGAAGGGAAAACCCGCCCTGGCCGGGCGTGCCAGATAGTGATAGGCGATAGAGACTGCCGCTGACAGCCGCGATGGTCGTGACGGCGAGAGTCCCGCATCCGGTGCCGGAGAATGAATAATTGTCCGTATCATCGGCGCCGGTCACAGTTTCAGAAAAGCTGATATCAATATTTGACAGGGAGGAAAGTACCGTACCGGGCGCGGGCTGCGCGTCCATGGTCGGATTCGTCGTATCACCGGTATAATGAATTGACGAGCCGGAGAGAGGTCTGTCAGCGGAATCTTTAATGGTATTCATTCCGAGCGTAATATCACCATCGGTCACCGTGCCTCCGAAATGAAGCAGTGCTGTTGTATCATCGATTTTATCGACCCCGGTGATCGTCAGCGGCGCGCTGATCGTGTAGTTGGTCAGTTCCCATGCATTCAGTACAGGCTTGGAGAATGTAATCCTGGCCTGTTCCAGAGAATTGATCCGGGAGCCGGCAGGAGGATCGGAAACCGCGGTCGGATTCGTTATATCGCACAGGTAATACAATACATTGCCTTCAACTGCAATGCCATTCTCGTCGGTAACGCCGGATATGGTAATGGTCAGCGGGCCGTTTGTTATCCCTCCGTTCGTGGAGAGCCGGTAGGTATTCCCGCTGACAAGGGTTGCGCCGGTGATGGCAAGGGATGCAGCACCGGGGCCGGCCGGGAGATAGTGAGCGGTATCATCTGCCCCTGTCACTGTCCGCGAATATGATACGTCTATCTCGTTCAGTGAGCTGATCGTGGTGCCACTGGGGATGGAGGCGTTTATTGTTATGGCATCGTGGCTTGAAGGCGGGATGGGCAGCGCCTGCGTACCGGTTCCTCCGGCACACGAGAGAAGCAAAATACCGGTAGCCACAATACCGGCCATGAAAACGAATGTTTTGTTCATAGGTTGCACCGCTGAAGTGAATGTTGTTTATATATTGAAATACGGAAACAATAAATAGTGTCGTTATGCGCGATCTTAAGTCAAAAAAAATTTACTAATCCCGAAAAAATTGCATTTTCTTGTTATACGGCCATCAATTATGCATTAGATCATCGTACTACACGCACATATAGTTCACTATCTGTCATGCCCTCCCGGTTATATTGAATGTATACAATGCAAGCAAACCGGCCCACCCGGGGTCCTGCACAAGAGCATTTTCAGTATTTGGGAGGTAACCCATGAACAAAGTTCACATCAACGGTCGTCTTATCAAGGATCCGGCGTCAAGGATCCGGCGCTCAAAGAACTGGAGAACAACAAATCGGTCTGCACGTTCTTCATAGCGAACGACGTGCTCGACGCCAACAGGAAGACCGATTTCTACAGGGTCTCTGCCTGGGGGAGCCAGGCGCGCATCATCTCGGAGCAGGCCGCTACGGGGCCAGAGTTCTTCATCACGGGCCGGCTCGAACAGCACCGGTACGAGAACGACAAGGGCGATACCGTGTACGACAACAGCATTGTTATCGAGCAATTCGATTTCGGGGCGAGGGTTATCCAGCGCGCGGACAAGGCGGGGTTACCTCACCCCCTGCTTCCTATCTCGAATTCACCCTGTCCCCCAGTGGGACACGTTTTTGGTGCTGGATCTGTTGCCTGGTATCAGAGGGTGAAATTTTAAGCCCCCTGTCCAGCGCTTTTTTTGTTGAAAGATGTGGTGTGATCTTCCATACTTGCTGCCGATAAAGCACATTCAGTCGCATGGGCCTATTCTGAATGAAGGGCTCTTTCCAATATATTAATTTGCATCAGTTACAATATATCTTTTTTCTGCATCGCCTATCCTGAATATAAAGTTTATTCTAGCCAATGCGTCAACTTTCAGAATGTATAGAATGTTTGATTCGATTCGAGGAAATTCAGGCGGGTATTGGGGAGGGAAAGAGGGGATTGTGACAACAGTTAACACATACTGGCTGCTTTTAGATTTGCTAATTCCAAAAATTCCATTAAAACCAAACTCAAAACTTAAAGTAAAAAGATCGTCAGTATGGATATTAATACCAAGTATGCCGCCAACACCTAATTCGCCGGTAGTATATTTTATATGTCCCTTTGTTCCGGTATACACAAGTCCTATTATACTGCCTTCATTGGTGAAATATGTTCGTTCTGCAAAACGACAGGCGAGCTCAACCTGAGGGCCCATCCAGACCCGCACAAATTTATTTTTAAACAATGCAAAACCAAATGTGTTTGAAAGTGTGATTCGATGCATGCTTTTATTGGTGAAAAATGGATAACCACTGAAAAGATTATTCTCATATCCTGCATTGAGCCGGTAATTGAATTTTTCATTCGAAGCAACCGCAGTATCATATACGAAGCCGAAGCCGATGCTGTAATTGATTCCGAGCCTTGTATTTCCGATGCCAGACCAAGAATTGCTTGATGCACCGCCACCCGCTTTTCCGGTCGTATAGAATCCGACCCCGTGGGAATATAATGGTTGTGAATATGCAAGGAGTAGAATAAAACCAAGAAAAACCGCGGAATACATTCTCGACATTTCGCCTGCACCTTGTATCGTGTTTTTGTGTAACATGTCAGTGAAATAGTCGTTTCTGCTTTTATTTGTCATACATTACAGCACATACTGACTGTTGTGTCAAGCGGAAATGAATTCATGTTGTCGCAGGGGCTTATGCTTAATCGAGAAGAGTTATTTAAGTGGACGGTCCCTCGCTCCCCCTTCTCCTTGAGGAGAAGGGGGAAGGGGGGATGAGGTCTACGGCGCCGTGATGAACGGCACA
>JAKJGD010000150.1 GCA_022704585.1 Spirochaetota bacterium
TGCTTCTTCTGCCTGGGCCGGTCTTCCGTGGGCATGAGCGCGGAGGACTATTACCGGGTGACCTACGACCTCACCCTGCACGTGGCCGGGATCCTCGCGCGGAACAACCCGGACATGGTGTTCTGCTACGTTTCCGGGCTCGGCACGGACAGCACGGAGAGGGGCAGGGTCAGGTGGGCGCGGGTGAAGGGGAAGGTCGAGAACGATTTAATGAAGCTTCCTTTCAGGAAGGCATATGGCATTCGCCCGGGCTTCATGAAGCCCACGCCGGGGCTGAAAAACGCGCCCTCGTATTACCGGGCGCTCGGGGCGCTGTACCGGCCGCTCAGGGCGCTCTTCCCGAAATATATCACGACGCTGGGGGAGGTCGGCAATGCCATGATCAACGTGGCGCTCCGGGGATACGACAGGCCCGTGCTCGAGGTGGATGATCTGTTGAAGATGGTGAAGAAAAATTGATAAGAATAACAAACAATTATGCATAAATGAATCCGCTCAACAGAGCGGATTCATTTATTGTATTTTTCGAATCGCACAACATTATCGGGGAACGCAGGTGTGAATATCGGTAGACCGTGCTCATGACAACCTGCCGGGGCATGCAAATCAATGAGTTGTAACGCACGCTATTAAATAGCTTGACAGTAATGCCGGTAGATGTTATATGAAAAATGCAATTTAAGCCAACCGTGCGCCCGGATAGTGCGGTCTTGCAATAAACTAACAGATGTTAATAATAATTGTTTACCATTAATGTGCATCTGGTGCTTTCCGCGCGTAAAATATATAATTAAGCAAATGATCATATCTTTTCAGGAAAACCGAGGTTAATATGAAAAAGCTATATGCATGTATTGTATTTTTTATGGTGATACTTGTTGTTCCTCTTTATGCGAAAGACCAGGATAGGATCAGAGTTGCAATCATGGATTTTTCCAGTGAAGATGTTTCAAAAAGTGAGGCCAGGAAAATATCGGACCTCATTCGGACGGAAATGATCAATACCGGCCAATACGTTGTCATTGAAAGAAACGAGATGAGCAAGATATTGAATGAACAGGGATTCCAGATGACAGGTTGTACCGACGTTTCGTGCGCCGTCCAGGCGGGGAAACTGATGAGTGCCCGTAAAATGCTGGTCGGGACCATCATGAAAATAGAGCAGAATATCATCATCAACGGACGCATCGTCGATGTAGAAAAGGGCACGGCGGATTTTGCTGAAAAAGAAATGGCCAAATCCAAGAGTGATATATACCGCGCGGTTGAGGCCTTTACCGCCAGGCTGACAAAACGGATATCGCCTGAAGGATACGCGAAACAGTATAAGGAATTTGAGGGTAAAACGTTAAAACCGAAAAAGACGAGCCATATTTACGGCTGGCTGACAATCGGCGGCGTTATCTTAACAGGGGCCTGCGCCGGAGTAGTCTGGTATACTGACAATCGCCTGGGTGTCTGGAACTCGTCAAATTCCCTCTACTCAACATTTAAAACCATACGTCTGGCTACCGGTATAGCCATGGGCGGGTTTGGTCTGGCTACCATAGCCATGGGTATCACGTATCTGGTAAAAAACGCCCAGGAAAAGGAGGCCGGAATTACCGGCAACTTCTTTATCAACAACACGTATTCGTTAATTCTTAATCCGAACTTTCTCGGTAATCCTCACAGGGCCATAGATAAAAATGAAATAGAAAAAGAAAATTACGGTGTGGATGTCGGGGTTTCAATGAGATTTTGATCATCATGCGGAGCAATGAATAAATGAAACCTCTGTTCAAGGCTTTCGGATTATTCCTGTTTTCATTAATGCTTGGCCTAACCGATGCGTCCGCGCGCGTGGCGCCCGGATTCATGCTGATGAGCAATAATGATTACATGGTCAGCAAATCCCATCTTCAGGGGAATCTGATTGTTTCATTTTTCGCAAGCTATTGCCTGCCGTGCAAAAAAGAGGTTCCCGCGCTGATCGAGCTGGAAAAAAAATACGGTGTCAATAAAAAGCTTACTCTGCTACTGATAGCGACAGATCTTAACGACCAGGATGGGGAAGCCAAGGACAAGGCCGGCAGGTTTCTAAAGAAGATCGGCGTGAAGCATGATTTCCTGCTCGATATATATCAGATTGTCATATCAAAATATAACCCGAAAAGGAATGTACCCGCGACGTTTCTTGTGAACCGTGCCGGCCGGATCGTGTTCAGTGAAACCGGTATTAAAGATGACACGATCGCCAGGCTCGAGCAGGCGATTTTATCCCTTAATTGATAACTGGTATTTATTCACTATTAATTGCTTCACCCGCCGACGGTCCGCACCTTCAGCTTTTTCAGGTGCAGCCTGGTCCAGAACCACGACAGGGGGAGCGCTATTACATTTCCCGCTCCCAGGCTGATGAACACGCCGGGCATTTTCATGCCGAAGACATACACCAGCAGGTATGCCGCCGGTACGGCCAGGACGATCATTCTGATCAGGGTGATGAGGAGCGCGGGCAGCGGTTTTCCCGTGGCCTGGAAGGTGGAGGCGGATATCATGGCGGTGGATACGCCTATGAACGTGAAGGAGAGGGCGCGCACCTGGGTAACGCTTCCGCTTATGACCCCCCCGACGCTGGAGAACCCGGAGAAGATCCATTCGGCCAAGATGTTGTACACGACTGCCAGGCCGAGCACCATGACCAGGCCGAGGAGAATATTCCGCGCGTATATGCGCCGAACGCGCGCCAGGTTGCCGCGGCCGTAGTTCTGCCCGACCATGCTTATGGTAGCGCCGGATATGGCGAAGGCGGGAATGAACATTATCTGGTCGGTCCTGCCGCAGAGCGCCCAGGAATTCATGGCGTCCTGCCCTATGGAAGAAACGATGTTGTTGAGGAACATGAAGGTCACCGACATGGCGGCCATCTGGAGGGACTGGACCGAGCCGACGCGCAGGATTTCCAGCACCAGCTTCACCCTGGCCTTCGTGAGGTTCCAGTGTATCGGGATCGATGATTTTTCACTCTTGAAAATGCCTATGACGTACACGGCGGCCACGGCTATCCCCAGCGTCGTGGCGAGTCCCGCCCCTGCGACGCCCATGTCGAAATAGAAAATCAGCAGCGGGTCCAGCGCGATGTTCACCACGGCCGAAAGGACCGATGCGGTGGCGATGTACCTGGTGAGGCCTTCGCCCTGCAGAACGCCGAGAAGCACGTGCCCCAGCAGCAGCAGCCCCAGGGCGGGCAGGATGAAGTGGAAGAACCGCAGGCCGTGCCCGATGGCCTCTTCCGTAAGCTTTGACCCGGCCAGGAAGTGAAGGATGTCGCTTCCGAAGGCGTACCCCAGGGTGAGGGTCGAGACCGCCAGGACGGTCGCGATGAGGAGTCCCGAATCGGCGGCGCGCTCCAGCGCCGGCTGGTTCTTTTCCCCGATGGCGCGGGCGACCAGGCTGCTCACTCCGATGTTGATTCCCATGGCCAGGGCGAGGAAGAGGAAGTATACGGGAAAGACCAGCCCGGTCCCGCTGATGAGGGCGGTGGAGCCGCGGTCGATAAGCGTGATAAAATAGGTGTCGATCACGAGGTACAGGAGGCCCACAACATTGCTGATGAAGAAGGGGATGGACAGCTTCAGCGCGAGAGGCAGTATGGGCCCCTCGAACATTCCGTGAATTTCATTTTTAGCCGGGTTCTCTGCTTCCATGGCATTCCTTTTAATATCTGAACGGGGTACATAAGCCATTCGCTCATTGGTTACGTCAAGATAAATTAGCGCGGCCGGTACGCGAGGGGAATGCGGTCACTGCGGGTGTCCAACATACGGGGACCCGCGTGCTCACCGGTGAAGGCCCGTGTGAGAGGTGCTTTTAAAACTCAATTGGTATTTATCGGTATAACGCCGATAAAAAACAGGAGGCCCAGCAGCGCCGTCACGGATGTGACTAACATGACAATAAGCTTCATGGCTTTTCGCTTCTTTTCAAGATCGGCTTTCTGCTGCGGGGTCGCCGTTGGTCCCGGATCCTGGCTGAAATTATTCAGCAATACTTTCGGAAGAACGTACATGTCGATTATTGCTGTCCCGATTAACACTATGCCGACAACCTGATTCGTGCTGAATGGTTCCATCCGGTCCTCCTGGTTTGCATGGTTGCTTCAATGTAAATTATGGGGGAAAGGGACCCCGCCGGTACCTGTTCATGGGACAACTCAAGACAATATTCGATAAACGATTACAGTGGGCCAATCCCGTCTGGTTCCCGCGCAACTGCGGATTGTGCAAGCATGAACCGCCATTGCGCCGGGAAAATCATTCTTGAGGGTTTATAACAGCGGTTATCATAAATTTCAAGAACATTTTCCTGCCCAGCGCGCCGGTTCTAAAACCGGTACGCTGTTGTTTCGCTGTTGATTTTATTTCCCCATTATGCTATATTGTATAAGCAAGCCCGCGGTCCGCATGCCGGTGGGATGGCAGAGCGCCATGGGCTGACACGGCGGTGAGATGCTTGACAATACGCGGAGCCCGGATCAACAGAGGGTAATCAGCATATGGGTTTTTTCCCCCCCAACATAAAGAGGCTCGACAGGAAAAACGACATCCCGGGCCTGCTGAAATGCCTGGACCACCGGTGGGCATGGGTGCGGTACCGCGCATTTGCCGCCCTTTCAGCGCGGTGCGGTACCTGCGGCGAGGCGGCTGACAGGCTCAGGAAGCTGCTTGATGACCCGGACCCGTGGGTGAAGACCCTCGCGGTTCTTAAGTTCGCGGAGCAGGGAGACCCGTCCGTGGCCGGGTACATGAAGGAGATCATGCGGGACGGGTCGCGTGACGCGCGGATCGGCCTGCTCAGGGTGCTCGCCCAGCGCGGCCCGACCGACGAACCCGCGGTCATACAGGTAATCATGGACGGGCTGGCGGACCGGAGGGCGCTGGTGAAAGGCCATGCGATAACCGCGGCCGCGTCGACCCGCCACCGGCGCCTCATGCCGTACGTCGGCGACCTGCTGCACGAAAACCTGCACGGCCTGCGCATCCAGGCCGCCCGGGCGCTCTTCGAGATCGGCGGGAGCGGAAGCGCGGATTACCTCATCGGTCTGCTGGCGGACAGGGAGCGGGAGGTCCGCGACGAGGCGCGCGCCATGCTGGAGTCCATGGACAGCGACATGGTCCGGAGGGCGCTCAACGACACCCGGTTCATCGAGCTGATTCGCGGGATGAACGGCACGGAGCCGGTCCGGAGAGAGACTGCCCGGAGGATCGGCGCGGAGTCGATCCGGGAGGGCCTGGCCCTCCTCATCCGGGCGTGCCGTGACCGGTACAAGGGCGTGCGCATCGAGGCCCTGCGGGCCATGGCGGTCTTCCGGGACCCGGTTGCGATCGACGAGGCGGCGCGCCTCATGAAGGACCGTTACTTTGACGTGCGGCTGGAAGCGGTGAGGCTGCTCGGCCTGTACGACGACGACCGGGCGCGCGAGGCGATCGAGCCGGCGCTGAACGACCGGGTCAGGAAGGTGCGCGAGGAGGCCAAACGGGCGCACGACGGCATGCTTCGGTTCAGATGATGCTTATTTCCGTATCATGAATCCCGTGAATTATTGCTGTCATCGCGGGCGCAGCGCGCCTCGACTCCGCTCGGCAACCGTCTGTTCCCTGAGCGCAGCCGAAGGGTGCTTCGTCGCTTGGCTCCTCGCAACGACGTGTTGGGACAAACGCCTTCACTCCGGAAAAGCCTGCCACCGGTCCGCGATTTTTCCGCCCCGGACCAGTACAATGTCCCCGAACTCGCGCATGATTCCCTCGCTCTGCGTGGGCCTCAGAAATATGTAATCGTCCACG
>JAKJGD010000151.1 GCA_022704585.1 Spirochaetota bacterium
CCCTCCCCGGTCGTGCCCCGGCGCCCCGCGGGCACGTGCACCCGATCACGCGCGTCAAGGACGAGATCCTCGACATCTTCCGCGCGCTCGGCTTCGAGATCGCGTGGGGCCCCGAGGTCGAGCACGAGGCGAACAACTTCGAGCTCCTCGGCTTCCCGCCCGATCACCCCGCGACGGACATGCAGGACACGTTCTGGACCGAGGACGGCAACCTGTTGCGGACGCATACCTCCGCAATACAGATCCGGGCCATGGAAAAGGTGAAGCCACCCTTCCGGGTCGTCGGGCCGGGTCGCGTGTTCAGGTACGAAAGCACCGACGCTTCCCACGATAACACCTTTTACCAGGTCGAGGGCATGATGGTCGACAGGAACATCACCGTGGCCCATCTCATCTACGTCATGAAACGGCTTTTAAAAGAGATCTTTCACCGCGAAGTAACCGTGCGCCTGCGCCCCGGCTACTTCCCCTTCGTCGAACCGGGCTTCGAGCTTGACATACATTGCCTCATCTGCGACGGCGGGGGATGCAGCGTGTGCAAGCAATCCGGCTGGGTTGAGCTCCTTCCCTGCGGGCTGGTCCATCCCAATGTGCTGCGCATGGGCGGCATTGACCCGGCCGAGTGGTCCGGGTTCGCCTTCGGCCTGGGCCTCAACCGTCTCATAATGATGAAATACGGCATAAATGACATTCGGCATTTCCTGAGCGGCGACATCCGCTTCTTGCAGCAATTCTGATTCTGGAGCTATCATATGTGGCTTTCACTTAACATACTTTCACAGATGGTTGACACCACCGGCATCGATCCCGAGGAGATGGCGCTGCGCCTCACCATGTCGACCGCGGAAATCGACTCTATCGAGCGGATGAACGCACATTTCGCGACCATATACGCCGCGCAGATACTGGACGTAAAACCGCACCCGAACGCGGACAAGCTTACACTGGTCGATTGCGACCTCGGCACGAGGAAGATCCGCGTTGTCTGCGGCGCGCCGAACCACCGGAAAGGCGACATTGTGCCGCTTGCAACGGTCGGGACCCGTTTCGGCGAGGATATGGTAATCAAGAAAGCCAGGATCCGCGGCGAAGAGTCCGAGGGCATGCTCTGCTCTGAGCGCGAGCTCGGCCTGTCCGATGATCACAGCGGCATCATGGTGCTTCCCGCCGGCACGAAAATCGGCGCCCCGCTGAGCGAGCTTTACCCGCACCGGGCGGACGTCAGGTTCGAGATCGACAACAAGTCGATCACACACCGGCCTGACCTCTGGAGCCACGTGGGCTTTGCCCGTGAGATCGGCGCCCTGTACGGACGCCCCTTTAAGAGCATCGTAAACTACGACCTGATGAAAACCTTCAAAGACCGTGAAAAGCTTACCGTGCGCATCGAGAACCCGGAGGCGTCCCCGCGTTACAGCGGCCTTGTCGTGACCGGCATACGCATTGAAGAATCGCCCGACTGGCTGAAGGCGATGATCGAATCGATCGGCATGCGCCCGATCAACAACATCGTCGACATCACCAACTACGTCATGGCCGAGATCGGCGAGCCGATGCACGCCTTTGACCGGAAAAAACTGAACGGGCAGGAAATCATCGTCCGCCTGGCTAAAAACAAGGAGCCCCTTACGACCCTGGACGGCTCCGTCTTCGAGCTCCTGCCCGAGGATATCGTCATTGCCGACGCCCGGGGCCCGGTCGCGCTGGCCGGAGTCATGGGAGGCGGCAACAGCGAGATCGAGGACGGCACCACCGAGATTGTGCTTGAGGCCGCGAGTTTCAACCCGGTCAATATCCGCAAGACCGCGAACCGCTACGCGCACCGGACCGAGGCGGCCATCCGCTTCGAGAAGTCCCTTTCTCCCGAAGTGACCGTCCCGGCGCTCCTGCGCTGTTACGATCTCATCAAGCAGGTGCTCCCCGGCGCAGAAGCTGCTTCAACGATAATCGACGCCTACCCGGTAAAGCAGAAACCGATTGTTATCAAAACAACGACCGATTTCATCCGCACCCGCCTGGGCGAAAATGTCGACGACGGGAGGATAACCTCGATACTCACATCCCTTGACTTCAAGCTGACGCCTGAAGGCGGTGCTCTCTCCATAGAAGTGCCGAGCTATCGCGCGACGAAAGACATCTCCATACCGGAAGACATCGTGGAGGAAGTCGGCCGCATTTACGGATATGACAACATTACCCCGAACGCGCCCGCCGTCCCGTGTGCGCCGCCGGAGAAGAACCTATTCCGTCTTTTCGAGCGCAGGGTCAAGACCGTGCTTTCCGGCAACCTCAACATGATCGAGGTGAGCGGTTATTCCTTCATCGGCGAGGACACGCTCACAAAGCTCGGGGTCAACGAGGACCGGGAGCTCCGGCTGAGCAACCCCCTCTCCAGCGAGCAGGATCGCCTCAGGAGAAGCCTGGTGCCATCCATAGTGAACGTTATCAAGTACAACAGCCGTTTCCACGAAGAATTTTCGATTTTCGAGCTCGGCAGGGTCTATCTGAAGAAGGAGCGCTCATCGGCCGAGCTTGCCACGGAGAGGACAATGGTTACCGGCGCCGTCTACCGCAAGAAACCGGGCGACCCGCTCTTTTACGCCGCAAAACAGATCGCAAGCGGCCTCATGCGCAAGCTGTTGATAGCGGACTGGGACCTTGTTCCGGAAAGCAGGGACCTTCCGCCCTACGCACACCCGGGAAGGGCCATGAAACTCATAGTCGGCAGACAGGCCGCCGGGCTCGTGTTCGAGCTTCATCCGGAGACTATCGCGGCATTCGACCTCTCCGGTGCGGCTGCGCTTTTTGACATCGACATAGACCTCCTGTACGGCTCCCGCCGCCAGGACACGGTGTTCACCGAGCTCCAGAAGTACCCGGACGTTCCTTTCGAGGTCAGCGTGCTTGCTGACCGACAGGTATACGCAAAGGAAATCTGCGACATCATACGGGAAAGCGGCAAGGATCTCGTGCAGAGCGTATCGGTCGTTTCAACGTATGCCGGGAGCCCGATCCCTGAGGATAAAAAGTCGGTTTCCGTGAAAGTCGTGTTCGCGTCGAAGGACCGGACCCTCGCGCCCGAGGAGGTCGAGAAGCTCCAGAAGCAGACCGTGGACGGGCTTGCGACGAAAGGGTTCCGCCTCAGATAAGCGCAACGCCGTTTTTAGTGATCGCGGGGTCGTAATAAGCCACGCTGTTCCTGCCGCTTTTTTTCGCGTGATACAGGGCAAGGTCCGCCATCTCCATCAACTCGTTCGAGTCCTTCGGCTGCAGCTCCGGCAGCGAGGCTATCCCTCCTGAAACACTGAGGCGTATCGTGCTCTCCTCGTACTCGATGCGGAGGCCCTCGGCTATCCCCCTGATCCGCTCGGCAAAGATCACAGCTTCTTCCTTACCGGTTTCCGGGAGGATCACGGTGAATTCTTCCCCTCCGTAACGGCAGGGGATGTCGATGGACCGGCAGTTCGACTGCAACACGCGTGCAAGCTCCTTGATGACACGATCACCGGCCTGGTGCCCGTAGGTGTCGTTAATGCTCTTGAAATAATCAATGTCGAAAATGACGACCGCCAGGTTTCGCTTCATGCGGACCGATCGGTTCCATTCCTCCTGGAGACGCTCACGGAAATACTTGTTGATGTACAGACGTGTCATCCCGTCCCTGATTGCCATATTGTACAGATCGGCGTTGTTGATCGCTATCGCCGACTGCGTCGATACGAACTGGAGCACCTGAAGGTCAAAGTCGGAGAATCCGCCCGTGCTCTTGTTGATGGCCTCGATGACCCCGATGATCTCACCGTTCACCGTAAGGGGTACGGCAATGATGGAGCGGGTTGTAGTCATGGCCTTCTTGTCGGCCCTGTCCGAAAAGCGCGGATCGTTTTGTGCATCATTGATAAGGATGGGTATCCCGTTCTGCCACACGGTGCCGGCTATCCCCTCTCCCATCCTGAGACTCGTATCCTTCAGTATCTCGCCCTCCTCGTCCCTGCTCAGGATCGCGAAGTTGAGACGGTTCAGGGCCCGGTCGACCAGGAGGATCGAGCTCCTGTCGCAGTTGAGAAGGACCTTGGTCTGGTTCAGGATCCTTTTTAATACCTCGTCCTTCTCAAGCGAGTTGGCTATATAGGTGTTAATCTCAATAAGCGTCGTGAGCTGCCTGTTTTTTTTCTCGAGCTCGGCCAGATGCTTCGCGGCGTTCTTCGTGTCCCTGGTCTTTTTCCCGGTGTTCATCGCAAACCTCATTCCCGTGCATTCTTCCCGGTCCCGGGATTTCCGTATTTCAGCTCAAGATACGAACGACGCTCGAAGCGCTCGAGGCCCAGCCTGCCGGCGACCCGGAACAGCTCCTGCTCTATCCGCTCCCGCTCCGAGCCCTTCATCTCGATCTCGACAAAACGGCCGACACCTTCAACCGTATCCAGGCAGACCTCCATTTCTCCAAGGCGGTACACGTCCCGCATCTTGGTAACCGATCCGAATTCGACAAAGCCGAGGTTTTTCAGTATGGCGAGGGCCTTTTCAAAGTCCGACACCGCCACCTCCTCTTCCAGCCGCGTCTTCGCTGCGGTCCCGATTTTAGGTCCCTTGTACGTCATGATGACCCTCCCGCCGGTCCGCCTGAGGCGGAGCGCCTCATCAGTGTCCTTGAAGTCGCGGCCCGGGTGATTCAGGTAGAGGTCCAGCTCCTTTTCGCTTCCTGCCGGGCGCGCACCCATGGCTTTGAGTTTCTCGACCACGGGTGCGTGATCGTCACAGTATGACTTGATTTCTATCTCGAGGATTTCCACTACTGTCTCCGGTGGAGCGGCCCGGATATGGAGAGTCCGTCAGCACCAAGCGTCTGCCTTGCCTTCCCGTTGATTTTTATGATAACGCTCCCGACGCCGCTGAATTGCGTCGCCGTGTACACTATCTGGTCCAGCCGGTTCAGCAGGATACTCCCCGCGGCGCCGTATTCTATCGCACTGTTGAAATCAATCTCTGCGGTTTTGTTCCGTATTTTCACACTGTTGATTCTCAGTTCCGGCGGGATCGCCGTCAGGAGGCCTTTTCTTTTTTCGGCCGCAGTAGGACCCTTGACCAACTCCCGGAGCGTGTTCTCAAGAAGGGGCTGCTTGCCGACCTTCCGGCTAACCGCTGCAAGATACATCTTGTCGGTTTTTTCGTTAAGTGCAACGAAGTAGATCTTGACGCTCTCGGCTTCCTTTTTCTCGGGCACTTCATTTGTTTGGGTCTGGTTGACGGTTTTCACCTCGCGGGCAGATTTGCTTTCGCGATCCCCTCCCTCCCTGGTTGGCTTATCCTTTTCCCGCTTATCCTCTTTTTTCTCCGAAACATGCTTTTCCACGGAAGACTTTTCCACAACGGGACGCTGCGGTGAATAGAACTTACCGAACAGGAGCGCCAGGGCGGTTAACAGCCCCATTATGATAAGCACGTACGCGGGGTTTTTCCCTCTGTCCGGGGGCCGGGCCGCCGCGGCGGTCTTTTGCGATTTGGCGGCTGCCGGCTTTTTATGAGCCGTGGATTTGGCTTTTTTCTTAGCAGTGCTTTTCGCAACTTGTTTTGCCACAATATTGCTCCGTTTTAGAAAGATTCGGATGCCTCAATAAAATTCTTGAAATTAATGGCCAACTGTACTACATTTTATAAAAAGAGAGCCCTGGCCGTCCGGTTCGGGGCCGCGTAAAGGTTAAGCATGAAACTCGGAACCTGCGCCGGCGCAATCATGCATTCTTTACGATATGATGCACGAATATTCAGCAAGTTAATAATA
>JAKJGD010000152.1 GCA_022704585.1 Spirochaetota bacterium
TTGCTTACCGCCTCGTATCCGAAAAGCTCTTCGGGCACGTTGTATCCTCCGTGCGGTATGATAATCAGAATGGGTAGCTGGTTTTGACCCTTCAAAGCGCTCCGCCCCTGTATCCGGAATAAGTGCTGACTATTCTAACGCGATAACGCATATTCCTGTCAAGAAATTAGTGCCGGTTCATATCCGGTCATATCCGTGAAGAGCACTCCTTGCGGTCAGGCTTTATGAAATTAATAGTTGAATTATTACCGCAATGCTGTCATATTGAGCGGGCGCCGTCCTTCACCCGGACATACTAGCGCGCAGGGAGCCGCTTATGAAGACAACGGGCCGTTTCTTCCTACTTATTATTCTGTGTGTCCCAGTGGCGCTGTATGCAAAAGAGCGGAAGCTGACCGTCATTCATACCAATGATATGCATTCGCATTTTCTCGGGTTTCCACCTGCCATTGATTATACGCCCCGGGTGACGGGCGACGATGCCACCAGGGGCAGGTGGGCCAGGATAAAAACCGTAATAACGAAAACAAAAACGGAACGCGCCAACCCGGTACTGGTGCTTGACGCGGGCGACTTCCTGATGGGCTCGCTGTTCCACATGGTCAGCCGCGAGAGGGCAATGGAGCTCAGGCTCATTCGCGATATGGGGTATGACGTCATTACCCTGGGCAATCATGAGTTCGATCTCAAGCCCGCGGGACTTACGCGCATACTCCGGACGGCGCAGCAGGGAGGCTTTCTCCCGACGATAGTATCATCAAACGTGTTATTCAGCGCGACGGATGAGCGCGACAATACCCTGGAAACGGCCTTTACGGCGGGGCTGGTACGGCCTTACACGGTTATGGTGAAAGACGGTGTCAGGATCGGCCTGTTCGGTATCATGGGGAAGGCCGCCGCTGAAGTCGCCCCGTTCGCAAAGCCGGTTACCTTCGGCGATCCCGTGGAAACTGCGAAAAAAATGACAGCCCTGCTCCGGGACAGGGAAAAAGTGGACCTGGTCGTGTGCCTCTCGCATGGGGGGGTGGACCTCGAAAACATTTCAAAATCCGAAGACGTGAAGCTGGCACGCGAGGTGCCCGATATCGACATTATCATCAGCGGGCATACGCATACACCGCTCCCCGAGCCGGTCATCGAAGGAAAGACGATCATTGTCCAGGCATGGTGTTACGGCCTCTGGGTCGGGATCATGGACATCGTGATTCGCGACGGTGCCCCGGTGCTTGAGAAATACAGGATGCAGAATATAGACGATACGCTTCCGGGCGATGCGGGTGCCATAGCGATGATCAACGGCTTTAAGAATGAGATCGACCGGATGGTGCTTGCTCCCCTGGGCATGGTGTTTGAAACGATTCTCGCCCATACGGATTTCGATATCATTATCGAGGAGAAGGAATCCGGACTGGGCAACCTCGTCGCGGACGCGAGCAAATGGTACGTCAACCGGTTCGTTGCCGACCCGAAAGACCCGTCAACCAGGATAGACGTGGCCTTCGATTCCAACGGTCTCATAAGGGATACGGTGGCCAGGGGCAAAACGGGCAGGATCGCCGTTTGCGATATGTTTAACGCTCTTCCCCTCGGCATCGGAATGGACGATACCATGGGATATCCCATGCTTACTACCTACCTGTACGCATGGGAGCTGAAAAAGGCGCTCGAGATACTGACGAGCATCAATCCCATAAAAGGGTATGATTATTTTCTGCAGATATCGGGGCTGAAATGCGCCTATAATCCGCGCCGCATGATATTTGACCGTGTGACCGACATACAGATAGGGAACGACGAGGAGGGATACAGGCCCCTGGACTATTCGAACTCGAATAAGGAGCTGTACCGGGTCACGGCAAACATATATAACGCCACATTCCTTAAAATTGTCGGTAACTTTACCATGGGCATCCTCACAATCACTCCAAAGGACAGGAACGGCAAACCGATCGAGGACCTGACCCATGCCCTGGTTGACGCTGATCTGAACAGGCCGGGGGTCCAGGAAGTCAAACAGTGGGCCGGGCTGCTGGAATATGTCCGGAGCTTCAAGGATGTAAACGGTGACGGTATTCCTGATGTTCCGGAAAAGTACAGAGGCACGCTGGGAAGGATCGTGTCCGAACCGAGCCTGTGTCCCGTTTCGCTGCTCAGGCGCGGGACGTACCTTACCTGGATAGGCTTTGCAGTATTCGTTGTTATCGCCGGGATTTTCGCGTTGATAGGCCGGCTTGTATACCGAAGAGTCAAGCCGGGTAAGAAAGAAAAAAGCTGAGCGGCGATAGTCTGAAACGCTTTATGGTTTTATGGGGGCCTTCCCGTACGCCGGGAGGGCCCCTGTCATCTGAGATGATGCCAGTCGAAAATAAAATCGACCATGGTTGTTATCATGCGTTCCGGAATACCGGGATGGCTTTTGCAGAAAAGCAATTCGTCCTTTGATCCTTGTGCGGTCAGGCAGGGTTGCGGGCAACCTGCCCGGCATTACCGGGACCCCAGCCCGAGCTCCTTCTCAACGGGCCTCATGCCGAGAATGGACTCCCGGATAAGGTCAGGGAGCTCCATGCCCAGCATCGCCGCGCCTTTTTCAATGACGGTGCGGTCGACACCGGCGGCAAAGCCTTTGTCCTTCCATTTTTTCTTGACTGATGACGGCTCCAGGTCCATCAGGCTCCGGGAAGGGCGTACCAGCGCGGCGGCGATTATCAGGCCGCTGAGCTCGTCAACAGCGTATAGTACTTTCTCCATGTTTGATTGCGGCTCAATATCGGTAAACATCCCCCACCCATGCGCGGCAACCGCACGAATGTAAAGCCCGGGCCAGTTGTTTTCCGCCAGTATTTTCTGCGTCATTGCGCAGTGCTGCTCGGGGTACTGCTCATAGTCCAGGTCGTGGACGAGGCCGACAATGCCCCATGTCTCCGCATCTTCCCCAAAAGAACGGGCAAAATGCCGCATAATGGCTTCAACTGCGAGACCATGCTTGATCAGAGCATCGCTTTTTGTGTATTGGGTGAGCAGCATATAAGCTTCGTCACGGGTAGGGTTGTGCTCGGTCATGTGGGTCCTCTCTTATGGCATCTGGTGCAGGCCGTTGAATTTAAGTTTTTAATTGTAGTTAGGATTACAATACTTCAAGCCCAGAGCAAGTATAAAATTACTTTTAAACTGACCTGGAGGAGTAAGGCAATCCAAGCATGGGTAATCTATCTCCATTATGGCGATAACTATCTACTAGAATTAATTCCAACACTGGCGATCCATGCTTTTTAATCTAAAACTATTAAAATATTATATAATTGTAAATATTAATTAATATATAAATAAATATAAATTGAGAGTGATAATTTTCATAAATATATATTTCATTTTAAATAATAAAAAAATCCGTCCAGACGTATTTTTTTATTGACAATTTATTTTAGAACATCGATATTGTATACAATAGACGACGCGGTAAATCAAGCATCGGAGGCAAACATGAAAAAATTCTTCATCGCAATCATTATCGTAATAACCGGTTTCACCTTTGTTTATGCTGGCGGTTCTTCTAATCCATGCCAGACCAAGTACCCGCTCGTGTTTGCCCACGGTATGGGAGCCAGCGCTGAGATTCTCGGCATCATCAACTACTGGAACAGGATTCCCTCAACCCTTGAAGACGAGGGCGCGGATGTTTATATAACCTCGGTCAACGGCATGGACAGCACTGTTAACAAGGCCCTGGCCTTCAAACAGCAGTTCCTCCAGATTAAAGCCGTCACAGGCGCAGCCAAGCTGAACATCATCGGCCACAGCCATGGCACCATCTATACCAGGTACGCGATATCCAATCTCGGCCTCTCCTCCTATGTTGCAAGCTATACCAGCATCGCGGGCCCGCACCGCGGAAGCGCGATTGCCGATGTGATCATGGGCGTCATCCCCAACCCGGTTAAACCGCTTGTCGGCGCCGCCCTTGATTTCGTGTACGCCTTCATTTTCGGCGACTCGAACCCGAACAGCGTCCAGAACGGCTATGACCTTGTCCGCAGCTACATGATCAATACCTTCAATCCCAATACGCCGAACAAGTCCAGCGTCTACTATCAGAGCTGGGCGGCAAAGATCAAAATGATGGCGATCGATGCCCGCAACTGGTATTTCATAGGGACCTGGCCGATCCTCAGCGCTATCGAAGGAGCCAATGACGGGCTGGTCAGCATAACTTCGGCCAAGTGGGGCACATTCCGCGGCACGCAGGAAGGCGCCTGGTATTCGGCCGGTGTCGACCACATGAATATAGTCGACCAGGTATTCGGCATCACTCCCGGTTTTGACGCTCCGCAGTTCTATGTCGACCTCGTGTCTGACCTGAAGAACAAGGGTTACTAAAATAAAAAAAGCAATGAGCAAAAAGGGGCGCTTCGCAAGCGCCCCTTTTTTATGCGTACGATTCAGCCGGGCCTGCCAGCCTGCCCGGTAAACATTAATTATGATTGACTTTTAGTCTGTTATCAATCCAATTCTTTACAATATATCGGGAGATCAGTGCCGGAGGACCGCGACATGAACAAGAGGAAGATGATCATTGCAGCAGCCCTTGCAATAGTGGTAATCATTATTATTACCCTTGTCATGAGGAGAAACAGCAGCGAAGGCACTATCATCGATGAAAGTTACAGGATCAAGTTGAAGGACATAGAGCTGTATTACAAAAAGGTTGATTTCAACGAGGATAACATTGATGATTACTTCGCCAACAGCGTCATTAATCCCTACACCCTGAAGTTCTTCCTCTCACTTGACGAGAAATTTAAAGATTCGAAAAATCTCGAAGACCACCTGGAACGGGTCCGCCAGTATCTTTTCTCGATCATGTCAGCCGATGATGCGGAGAAGCTTTTCGCCGTATACAAGACCTACATGGACTACCAGATCGGTCTTGTCGAAAAGACCAGGGAATGGGGTTCGCCCGCTACTCCCGAGGAAGCCATCGAGTTCCTCCACGACATTCAGAAGTACCGGCGCGAGGTTTTCGGCAAAGAGGCGGCTGACGCCCTGTTCGGGGCCAGCGTGAAGGCGCAGGAGTATCCGATCCGCCGGAGCATGATCATAAACGACAAGGAGATGTACGGCGCGGACAAGGAGAAGAGGATCCAGGAGCTGAATAAAAAGATGTGGGGGGACGAGGCGGACGCGGTCGATGCCTACACCAAGCCCTATACCCGCTACCAGGAGAAGCTCCAGATATACGAGAAAGACCTCTCCGAGCTTCCCGCGGAGGCGGACAAGCAGGCGATGATCAGGAAATTCCGCGAGGAAATATTCACCACGGAGCAGGTCCAGCGGCTTGACGAGGTCGACAGGGTCATCGAGCAGGAGCAGAAGAAAGAGACCGACTACTACGCGAAGGAGAGCAGGATAAAAAGCGACCCGAACCTTGATGCTGACGAGAAGGCGAAAAAGATAGAGGAGCTGCAGAATGATACGTTCGGCGAAGAGGCCGAGGCGTTCCGGCGGCGGCTTGCCATAGAAAAGGGCCTCGAAGAGGCCCGCCAGAAGTAGCCGGCCGCGCCGTGCGGCCGGGACCTACTTTTCAGAAGTATAGAATTTGTCGATGCTGTCCGTGCCCAGGTCCGGCCTGAGCTTGTTCGCCTCGTGCAGATACACGTGCTTCATCTCTTCCTGCCGGCGGTCCGAGTTGACGTGAACAAGCACCCTGATGCAGCTTCGGAGGCTCCCCTTCACCGGGATCTCGAGCGTGCAGAAAAGCGGCGTGTAGA